>SLPR01000038.1 GCA_007131895.1 Bacteroidales bacterium
CGTTTTTATCCGGCTTTTTTATTTGAGAAAGCGAAGTATAGGTGAGCTCTCCTGATGCTGAACGCTCCCAGTATCCAAACTCTTCGAAAGAGCCAATGTAGATTCTTCCATTCTCATGAGCCAGCACGGATCTTACCGGAAGATTTTCCTGTAATGCATAGGTTTTTTTGCTGATTCCATTGAATTCAATCAATCCCTCAGAGTTGGCAAAATATATAAAGTGGTTGTCGGGGCTTTGGGAGATGGCCCAGTTTTGATTGCGCAAATCCAGCGAATTATTCAGGTAGGCCTGAATCTCCGGGATCTCCATTTTGAAGGCCTTCGAGGAGAAGGAGACCAAGAGTCCCATAATAAGCAAGACCCATGCTGCTGTGGAAAACTTAAGCCAGGTCATAACAATAGTTCTGTGGTGCATGAATAAGCAGAATAAAAGTAACCGAAATCTGAGGTAGCTATTTTGCTAAGATATGTATTATTTTAAATATAAAACCGCTTTTATGGGCCAGTGATCCGAAATAAAAACTTCTCCTTCTTTTACCTTGTCTACTCCATAGCTTCTCACTTCAAAGTGCTTATCTGTAAAGATGTAGTCAATAACCCTGGGTTCAGTGTCATCCCTGAAAGCATTGAAGGTATCGTCGGCATTATCAACCGGGTGCTGAGAATAGTATTCGACATTGCGCAGTCCGTTGTTTTCTTTCAGGTGATCAATCATTTGATGGTATAATGGAGATCCTTTGGCAATATTAAAGTCTCCGGTCACTATTACCGGATAACTTCCTGCAATCTTACGGATTTGATTCGACATGAACAACATGCTTTTCTCACGGGCAAGGTCACTGACGTGGCTGAAGTGGGTGTTGAAAACAAACATTTCGCTTTCACTTTCCAGATGCTTTAGCCTGGCCCAGCTTACCACCCTGGGTAATACTGCCTCCCAGCCAATGCTGCCCGGAGTATCGGGAGTTTCAGAAAGCCAGAACTGTCCGTGTTCCATCAAATCAAATATTTGGGTGCGGTAAAAAACCGGGGAAAACTCTCCGCCTCTTTCCCCATCATCACGACCGGTGCCAATGTAAGCATATCCCGGCATTATTCTGAGCAGATCTTCATTCTGGTGGTAAAGGTTTTCCTGCATGCCCACTATATCGGGCATTTGGTCATTCATGTATTTTTCAACCAGTGGTATACGGTGCTCCCAGGCATTGATACCATCGGCAGGATTGTCAAACCTGATGTTGAAACTCATTACCTTGATTTCATGAGCAGGATGTTCTGCCGTGCAAAAAGTAAAGAATAAGATAAAAACGGGGGCTAACCGAAGAAGGTTTTTCATGATAAGATATTTATAATTCGCAATCTGTGATTGTTCTGCTCCTGGCAATGCAGTTTTACAGCCCCAAATATAACCATTATCCCCTACATTATTTTCCTTAGGTTTTGTAATTCAGCTTTGATTTGTGCGACTTAAGAATATGAATACTCTCGTTGGGCAACTTATATTTAGAAATAAGCACACTCCTTTGTTTCTTTGCCTGAAATTATCATTGTTATGATTCTTTAATATTCATAAACTCTGGAAAACATGAATACAAACTATCAACCTGTTCAGCGACAGGAACGTGTGGAGATACTGGATTTGCTGAGAGGCTTTGCGCTGTTGGGAATCTTCATGGTGAATATGCCATTGATGAATGCACCTTTTTTAACAGAAATGGCAGAATTTTCTCTCTGGACGGATCCGGTGAATGAAAAAGCAGGATGGATTATTGATTTCTTCTTTACCGGGAAGTTTTATACACTGTTTTCCATGTTGTTTGGTATCGGCTTTTATTTCTTTATGAAGAAAGCTGATGAATCGGGAAATTCAGTTCTGGGTCTGTTTAAGCGAAGGTTGGGCTGGTTGCTGGCCATAGGAGTACTCCATGTTATACTATTATGGTATGGCGATATCCTGGTGTTTTATGCACTGTTTGGATTTCTGATGATCCTGTTTAGGAAAAAATCCAATAAATCGTTGATTATATGGGCCGTTTGTGTCCTGATGCTTCCCTTGTTGTTTTCCAGTGTTTTGGTATTGCTGATTAAATTTGCGTTAACGGTGCCCGAGGTTGCCCAAGAAATGCAGGCAGGTTTTGAAGCTTCTTCCATTCACATGAATCAGCTTTTCGATCACATCATCGAGGTTTATACTACCGGTAGTTTCACGGAGATTATAAAGATCAGGTTGCAGGAATACCAGAATATTCTTGGTGGGATCTTTTTCTTCTATCCCAACGTGCTGGCCATGTTCCTGGTGGGAATGGTGCTGGCGCGCAGGAAGGTTTTTGAAGATCTGGCTGCTAACCGTTTATTTTTCAAAAAGATGTTGTTTTACAGCTTGCCTGTGGCACTTGTGGCCAACTGGATGTACGCATATTATTCGGCACAAAGCTCTTACATTAATTTTGACTGGCCACTTGTACTATCTCTCACAGGATTTGCTTTTGGCGGTCCCTCCATGACATTTGTCTATATATCCCTCATTGTATTCTGCTATCAGAAGGGTTATTTTAAAATCCTTTCCAAAGCCATTCAGAAAACCGGCAGAATGGCCCTTACCAATTATCTTATGCAATCGGTGATTGCTACCACTATTTTCTTTTCCTATGGTCTGGGATTGTACGGACAAGTGGATATTGTGCAGGGGATGATGCTTGTGACGGGTATTTATGTGGTGCAGGTTATATGGAGTCATTTCTGGTTGAAGTACTACCGGTTTGGTCCCATGGAATGGCTTTGGAGAACGCTTACTTATGGTAAAAAACAGAAGATGAAGCTATAATCCGTTATTGTTGTTTTTAGTGCCAAAAAAAGAAGCTGTCAGGTAGCAAACCTGACAGCTTTTCGGTTAAAGGAGGTATTATAAGCTAACTAAAAATTCGTGATATCGCCCATATTAACAGGGAGGTTCCGTGTGAAGCCTTCTTCCAGGGAAATAAAAGTCTCGGTGCTGGTAACTTCAACGATCGATTGAATATTTTCTACTATGACTTTTTTCAGGTGCTCGTTGTTTTTGGTGTATACCTTCACGAAAAGAGA
>SLPR01000059.1 GCA_007131895.1 Bacteroidales bacterium
AAAAAGAAGGAGGTTTGTTATGATGAAGATTTTTTCTGTTTTGATTTTTGCAGTCTTTTTTACTGGTGGATGCACAGTAAGCAACAACAAAGACTCTGAAAAACCTATTTACCCTCACTACGATATTGACCTGCGCATAGACCCGCAAGCGCAGAAAATTGAGGTTAACGGGAAATTAGAGCTTAACCTGGGTGATGTCGGCGTGGATACCTTAACCTTCTACCTGGACCAGGGCATGCAGGTTGCTTCTTTTACATTGAATGGGGAAGACATTGCTGTGTTGGACACAAGCCCGTCTGACACCCGGTTTATGCCCATGGCAAGAAAAATATTCATGGATGTAAGTGCTCTTTCGCAAAAGGATCAACTTTCTGTGATAGAGTTTTCTTACAAAGGAACGGTGAGTGAATTGCCGGAAATGTATGCCAACAGAATCGGACCTCAATGGACTGAAATGGGCTTGTATTACCCATGGTTTCCTTTTAGCATTGACCAGTTGAGAACCTTTACCTACGACCTGTCGGTTGAAGCCCCTGGCTCTTATGAAATATTTGGGTTAGGCAATGTGGAGAAAAAGAAGGGATTTACCAGGATCAGCAGTAGCATACCTGTTTCAGACATCGTTGTATGTTTGTCGGAAGATGTAAGGGTTTTTACTTCTGAAATCGGAAAGAATCAATTGAAAATCTTTCACCATAGCTTTGGAGATACCATGGTGCAAGACATCGCAGAAAGTATTACCATGATGATACGTCAATACAATGAGTGGTTTGGGGATAAAAGCACCGATATTAGCCTGATTGAATCGAAACGCACGATGGGTGGTGGTTACGCAAGAATCGTGGGTGTTGTTCTGTCGGGTTTGGACCAGGAAAAATTCTATGCAAATATTATCCGGCATGATAATTATTTTGCCCATGAGTTTGCCCATTTATGGTGGTATAAAGCCGACGCTAGCACCTGGGAAGACTGGATGAATGAGAGCTTTGCGGAATACAGCGCCCTTATGATACTTCGAAAAAGACACGGGCAGCAAGTCTTTGACAGCCTGATTGAGCGAATGGAGAAAGCATCAGAGGACGCACCTCCTGTATGGGGTTTTGACCGAATGGGTGCAGATCACCGGCTTGTGCAGAGAGTGCTTTACAACAAGGGTCCTGTTTTGTTGTACGAGCTGGAACAGACCATTGGGAAAGAAGCGTTTGTCCGTTTTTGCCGGGAGCTAATCAACAATGACATACGCACAACTTCAGAACTATTGATATTACTTGAATCCACCCACGGGAGAGAAGTAGCTGAAAACTTCCAGAATATGTTGAAATTATAAGACGAAGTATTTAACCTTTATGCGCAAAACAATGAAAAAAGTATTCCTGTTGTTACCTGTTTTATGCTGCATGCTGGCCTGTGAATCAGAGCCCATTGAACCACAGCCCATTGATTACCGGTTGCAATATGTTGGTGACTATGAGTTTACAATAGATTACTGGAGTTACAGTGCGGGTGCCTATCCGGATCCAATGTATCGGGATACAACCTGGTATTATTCCGGGACTGTAAGCCTGGTGGACGACAGCCTGAAAAACAGGGTGCTGGTGTATTGGGGGGATGATGAGCTGCCCGGATACATGATCCCCCCTTTAATAAGTCAATCGTCAAACTGTCAACAGCAAATCATCAATCTTATTTACCCCCCAAGCGTATATTTCTGGTCACAGAAATACCCAAACTTTGAATATTTTCCTGATTGTCCTCTTGAATTAAAACGATGTTGTAATAAGCAAATATGTTCCAATTGTAACCATGATATCCTGCATGAGGTCTGCCCATGAATCCACCACTGGTGTTTGGTGAATTGGTAATGAAAGAATATCCAACATCAAGACCGGAGAAAAAACCGGAGGTGGCGGGATAAAACCTATACATAATCGCAAGTGGTATTTCTCCTATGTCATTTAAGTTTTCATCAGATGAAAAATAATTAGAATACCCAGACTTAATACCAATACCGGATGCTCTGGTTTCTAAGAATTGTAAACTGGCATCTAAGCCTAATACAAAGGAACTGTTGGTTGGTTGCAAAGGAACACCCGCATTGATACCTACTTTAAACCAGGTATTTTCGGTACTTACTTTTGAAAGATCAGGGTTTTGTGACATTGCATTGGTTGTCATCACTAATAACAACAATAACGAATAATTTATATATTTCATTCTTCAAAGTTACGTTTTAATTTGAACTCATAGACTTAATGCATGAAATTAATGTCGGAGTTCAAGTTAAAACAACATATGAAGTCAAACAACCAGATCAAGATTTCTTTGAATACTATACAACCGCTAACATGGGATAAAATAAATGCATGGAAAGTGAACTGATTGCCCCATTCCACACACGGTGCAAGCACTTTTAAATTCCCGCATGCCATGCTCGCAAACCAAAAATTGTAAAAAGCCTGCCCCTCTCCCAGAAAGAATATTGATTTTTTATCCCCCCCTCTTTTTAAAAAAAACAAACACCCTCACGCACTGCCCAACTGTTGCTATTCATTGGCATTACACTGCAATTGGCAAGTAATTGTAAATAGCAAAATTAAAAGTGCCAATATTTCGCAATTAGAAGGTGCCAGTATAAAGTAAAAAAAACACCTTTAATTCAAAGGTAGGAACTTTTTGTTCCAGCAGGGGGAGCAGGGTCGGGGCGAAGCTGGACCGTGGCGGGCGTGAAATAAGATTAGCAGATAAAGAAAAAGAGCTACAAAAATTATTTGTAACTCTTTCATATTAAGTCGAGGTGGCAGAACGACATTATACTTAACGCTGTTTACTATAATGTTTTTACATTAATCCTGAATGCCTTTAATTATAAGCCTTATAAGATGTGTATTGTTTTGATGAGATAATGAAGAAGAACTTATAAAGATAATGTCGTGCAAGTGTTGTCTTTGCTTAAATATCAAATATGGCAACAGTTATATTTTTATCCGCACAAGAGCAAAGGATTCTCAGAAAATTGTGTCTGTAACATTTCGACTTACCGATGGGCTTAAAAAACGGATATTTGCATATACAGGGCTT
>SLPR01000463.1 GCA_007131895.1 Bacteroidales bacterium
GCAGAAATTTCCTCAGCCTGAAGTTCTCCATCCAGAAAAACATTGAACCCAACAAGAACCTTCGCCGCGCCAGGGACATTGCTGTATTGCGGAGTACCTGCATGAACCGCTCCCTGGAGAGGGATGTTTGTAAAAGCCATAGCCGGAACTTCAGTCTGCCCTTTTGCAGGGTCTTCCCATTCTATTTCGCCAAAATCTTCACCCCAGGCACGGATGAGGAAGTTGCCGGAAAAATCACCCATGGTTTCAATGGGGGCAAAATCAGTTGTGGTAATGTTTAGAGAAGCAAAATTGGTATTGGGCTGGAAAGGCCATTCTTCATGGGTACCCGAATCGGTTCCCAATGCAATGAATCCATTGTATCCCAACCCTATCATAAAGCCATTGGGAGCTTCTACCGGCTGTGTAAACTCATACGTATTCCATTGCATGTCGGTGTTGGCAATATCTTCTGCTTCATAAAGCACTTCGTTGCGATCGGGTATACCATTTTCATCCAGTCCAAATACCCATACCTTAACCATGTGATGAGGACCAGAGTTATCTGTGAGGAACCAGGATATTTCTGTCAGTACTGCATCATGCCGGTGAGCAGCACCCAATACCGTATTGTATGTTCCCTGCGATGAGCCTATCTGGCCGGTAGCCGTTCCATCATCAAAGCGGAATTCTCTGAATGCATTCTCAGACCAGCTGAAAAGGGCACTTCCACCAGGGAGTCCTTCCGTTTGCACTTCCAGCAGTCCCGGTGCAACAATAATTTCGATTACTTCAATAACTCCCAGATCGAGATCATCATTTACTGCGATATTCTCCTGCACATACTCTTCATACCCTTCCGCTATCACTGTAATAGTGTATAGCCCCTGGAATATTTCATCGAAAACAAATGCACCGGCATCATCGGTGTGTGTACTGTAATCATTGTACCCTTCCATAACAACGAGGGCATTTTCGAGCCATACGCCATCATTTCCCTGCACCATGCCTGAAACTGAATACTGGTCAACCGCAGTCAGCTCAACATCAAGAAGGGTGGTTTCGTCAGTAATAATGGTGATGTTTTCCACCACAAGGGTATCATAGCCATTTCTGCTGAATTCGATATCGTAGGTTCCCGGGCTGATAAAGGGTACGGAATAACTTCCGTCGCTGCCACTCAGGGTTGCCACGGGGGTACCCATTACCCTGACATTAACATCAGCAACAGGAGCGACACCATCGGTAACAGAGCCTGCTAGTCCTCCAAGGCCTTCGGTGGTAAAGAGCATGGTGATGTTGGGAAATACATCATGCAATGTAGTTCCGGTGGCCGGCGGTGTAAGCGGGTTGTAAGCAGGTGATCCCCGGCGGGCACGACGGGTTCTTTGTGAGCCTTCATCCATGGAGTTATGGAAAAACTTCATGGGAGACCACGAGGGTGCTGCTTTATGAAAGTATACCACAAGATTACCACCATTGTACTCGTAAGGAGTATCGAAGGGGATCATGATATCATTGATGCCACCGGGAAAATCCATCATTCCTGAAAAAACCTGCTGCAGATCTGCCGGGTCTATCCATCCATCGCTCAAATTATCCAGCTCTGTCTCACCCACCCAAACGGTAAAGGTCTGTTCGTTGAGATCATCATTGAAATGATTGGTAATTTCAATTGCGGTGATCTGTCCGCCTCCCATTCCCATCTCGTGAGGATAGTAGAGGGTTTGCTGCAAACTATGTGCACTGCCAAATACCAGGGGACCTACATCGGTAATCATTTCTTCTCCGATATCCGAAGACCATTCATCGGTGGGCAATACCCTGATAACAAACGGAGCTGACATATTGGTGCCGGTAAAGCCGTCATTTTCAAACTGAACAAATCCATAAATTACCATGGGACCTTCATCCGAAGCATCGGGAATCCAGGTGAGTTCATAGGTCAGGCTCTCTCCGAAAGCGATAGGTTCACCGCTAACTGAGGCTACTTCCACGTTATCTCCCTTCATGAGCTTAACAGTGTAATCGTCCTGGGTATTAAACCCGGTATTGTTAATAGCTACTCTGTATACGTTTTCTTTTTCAGCCGAGGGATACTTTTTGCCTTTAACAGAAGCTACAGTAAGCCTGTTGTCCACAACCGCTTCCAGCAAAAGTTCATCAATACACCACTGGGTAATATTATTGGAAACACCATCGAAACGGAATCCCAGTCTCATCTCTGTGGAACCATCGGGCACGTCAAAATACAATTCAAACACGTCTGGCCCTATGTCGCCTTCAATTTCTGTTTCCCAGATATCACTCCAGGTATCGCCATCATCATAGCTTACATCAATACCAATAACTTCACCCAGACCGGGATTATAGCTATCCAGGTACATGCGGTAGGTAAAGCGGATAGATTGCAGGTCTTCCACATCTATGGGGTCAGAAACCACACGACTGAGGCCTGTATTGGCAGGGCTTGCCCAGTGCATCCTGAGCTCGGGAGCCATACCCCCTGCATTGAAAGTATTGCTAATCTTCCAGTTATGAATTACCGTTCCGGTCAATTGCCAGTTGGCGGGTAATGCATCCACCGGGTAATCAAAGGGCTCATATAACAAAACATCCGCAGCGCTGAGCAGTTCAACATTAGATGCGGCACTACCTCCTGCCCCGGCATCATTGTAAGCAGTAACGATATACCAGTAGTAGCCGGTTACTGTAACCATATCATCCAGAAACTCTGTTTCGGTAATGTTGTCAGCCACCGGTATTTCATCGGGCATCCTCAGGATGGAATAATGCAATCCTTCACCGTCGAAGCTTCCACCGTTTAAACCTTCGGTTGGGGCATTCCACGTTACAAAACCATCTTGTCCCTGCGATGTCAGTGTAACATCGCCCGGTGCAGCCGGAACGTCGCTCCCTACATATACAAGTCTGAAAGTTTTCAATCCATTGCCATCACTATTTGCTCCAAATACACTGTAAAGATAGGCGCCGGCTTCTGTTACGCTGTTATCAGTATAACTTGCCGGTTGTCCGGTTACAGGGTTCATGATGGAATCAATCACCTCACCACTGCGTTCGATGTAAACAGCAGTCAGCTCGGTTAGCGGATCACCATCCACTTGCTGCGTGGGATTGGTCCAGGAGAGTTCTACCTCAAGTTCACCATCCGGATCGGGCACAGCAGTCAGATTGGCCACAGCATCAGGAGCACCATCATTGGAAAGACTATAAGGAATAGCTAAACCGGCAAGTTCAGTGTAAAGAAAACCCACCCGTGTAGCGTCACCGTTTTCAAGGTTTATCGTATAAAGCCCTCCAACATTGGTATACAGAGTCCCATACAGAATATTATTGTCGCGGTCGAAAGCGATATCCTGGGCAAAGTTGATGTTGATACCCAGACCTCCTACCAGCGTACCTGCCCCGGTTATGCGATTGATGGAATACAGGCTGTTGTTGGAAAGGCTGATTCCGTAAAGATTACCAAAACTATCAGCTGCGATTCCAATAATAATACCTGAACCTATCTGCCCTACCAGGGTGGCTTCTCCATTGGTGAGATTCAGACTGTACAGGTAACTGTTTCCTCCTGTAATGGCAGAGGCAAACAATGTTTCGGTGGTGATATCATAGGCCAGTCCCGTCATGGTGTGCCCGGTTTGTCCTACCAGGTCAAAGCTTCCGGTGGTGGTTTCCAGAATGTAGAGTCCCGAATTGGCATCGTCATGATTTACAGCGTACCATGTATCTCCTACCATATCGGCGCCTGACATCCAGATAATTTCTGTGCTCACCTCTTTGATAGAAGTAATGGAAGCCGTTTCAAGGTCCACAAAAACGGGTCCTTCAGGGGTACTGGTGCCGGGTAAAATATCCCATGCATATCCAATGGTGTTGCTTTTAAAGCCCTGTTGTGTCTGACCGGGTTGCAGTTTGCTGCTGCCAGCCGGGGGTCTTTCTATGGAAATGGTTACCTCAGATTGAATTTCATTTCTTGCATCGGGTGCTTCTGAAAAACCGGAACTGTTCTGCCCTATAAGGGTAAATCCTGCAATAGCAAGACCTATTAGCGTTAAAATTCTCTTCATGTGGCTTATTTTTGGGTTTGTAAATGGCAATCAGAAGTTGAATAATTTAGTTCAAGACTAAAAGATCTGATTATAGGGTACAGTTAGTTAACCTGTTATGAACAAGGCTAACAAATGAAAGGAAGACAGAAAGTCTCCTGTAACTGGAATATCAGTTTATTGCTTCAATATTTTAAGGGTGCGCGCCTCTTTTCCTTCTACCATGATGGTTAGGAAATAAACGCCCGACTTTAAGGAGGTAAAAGTAATCCGCTCTTCACTTCCGCTAAAATCACCGGAAGTAAACAAGCGACCTGACATATCGTAAAGTGTAAACGAAACCTTTTCGTAATTATGGTTTTCGAGTTTTACAGTGAGAATGTCAGAAGTAGGGTTGGGAAAAGCTGTTACTGTCAGGTCAAAACCTGCCAACTCCTCAACAGAAACCACTGTTAGGGTAGGTTGCTGAAAACCCTGGGTTAAAACCAGCTCTCCGGCAGCGAAAGTTTCTATTACAGTTTCACCCAATGTCCAGCTTACAGACATGGTTTCACTTTCATGGTAGCTTCCGGCAGAAGAAACCACTTCCTGGCCGGCGGCCTGAAAAGCCATAAAGAAGAAGATTACAGCAAAAGAAGCAAATTGTAGCGATTTTCTCATAATTAAAATGTGTTTTGGGTCAATGATAATTAAATGATTCAGCAAGGTAATAATTTCTTTCCAATTCCCTGCGATTTCCTGTCAGGCTACAAACATATAAAAGTTGAGAGAGTTTAACAATACCAGCCAGCTGCTAATTTTGACAAATTTTTTCTAAGTGCCAGCACTGAAATAACCATTTTGAAAATATGTAAAAATGAATATGTCAGGCGGGTTTAGCAGGAATCAGTGGTTATGGAGAAAGGTCGAAGGTTAATTTCAATGCAGTCAATTCCAAACTAAAGCCCTGGGTTGTGACCGTAAAAAAGTATACACTTTCCGGGTTACAATTCTTTGATTTTTCGTGCAACCCTTCTGAAAACCACTTTCACCCGCGAACCATAAAGAAGAGCCGATACTATACAAACCAGCGAAAAAGCAAAAACGGTCCAGGGCACACCAATATACTCG
The DNA here is from genome assembly GCA_007131895.1 of Bacteroidales bacterium. GTDB lineage: Bacteria > Bacteroidota > Bacteroidia > Bacteroidales > UBA7960 > SKVR01. The sequence continues at coordinate 5,160 of SLPR01000463.1, forward strand.
GCCAGCCATCCCGCAGCAAGGCTGCCCAATGGAGTAATCCCCATAAAAGAAAGGCTGTACAATGCCACTACCCTGCCGCGCTTTTCTTCGTCGGCAATGGTTTGAATAAGGGTATTGGTGCTGTTGAAGAGTACAATCATTCCAAAGCCGGTGGCCGCCATCATAACAAAGGAAAGCAGTTTTACCGGCGAAAGCGCAAAAACTCCCAGTGCCACAGCAAAAAGCAATGCTGCCCGAAAAATTGATACCGGTATGGTATGAACCCTTTGCCGCGAAGCCAGCCAGAGCGCTCCGGTAAGAGCACCCATGCCCAAAGCACCCGTTAGCAGCCCCAGTAACTCAGAGCCACCATCGAGCACATCGGCAGCAAAAACCGGTAACAACGCCTGAAAGGGAAGTCCGAAAAAACTGCTGAACATCACCAACATTAAAAGATACCGGATGGCTTTGTAATGGAAGGCATAGCTTATCCCCTCCTTTAACTCATACAGTATGGAAGCTTTTCGCAATCGTGCTTTCTGCTTTTCTACCTTCATGGCAAACAAACAGGCCAGCACCGCAAGAAAACTCACCCCATTGATAAAAAAACACCAACCCTCGCCTACCCATGCGATGAGCACACCTCCGATTGGTGGCCCAATAAACCGTGCAAGGTTGTAAAGGGATGAGTTAAGGGCGATGGCATTTCCCAGGTCCTCCTTCTGGGTAATCATATCCGGTACAAAGGAGTTGCGAAAAGGGGTATCGAAAGCCAGAATGATCCCGTTGACCGCTGCCAGGATAATGATCATGGGAATGGTAACAATTTCGGTGAGCACAACAAAAGCAAGAAAGAAGGCCACCAGCATAGCTGCAGCCTGTGAAATGATGATTACCTTGCGGCGGTTAAACCGGTCGGCCAGCACACCGGCAAAGGGCATGATGAACAACGAGGGTATCTGTTGAGCAAAGGCTACCGTACCCAACAGCAAAGCGGAGCCTGTGAGCCGGTATAAAAGCCAGCCCATGGCAATATTCTGCACCCATACCCCAATCAGCGAAATACTCTGACCATAGTAGTACAATCTGTAGTTAGGGTATTTGAATGCCCTGAAAATGGTTTTCAGCGTGCCTGCCGGTATTTGTATGCCCCGAAAAATCATCATTCAGTCATGAATTTTTTGTCGGGCAAAAGTACGATTTTTTGGTTGTTTTAGTGAGGGCATGAACTGTAGTGATGCCCTCACTAAAAGCGTCTGTCTTAGCACAGATTCTTCGTTCATCCCTGGTTCATGCCGAAAAGCTGCTGCTAATGAAAAATCAAAACATGACATAAAGAAACGAACCCATTGCTTTTCTCTGTGAAGCAAACAAAAAACAAGACCACAAGCCCGGTATGCCATGTCCGCTTTCGGACAATCAAATACCAATTGCGAACACCTAAGAAACAGTAAATGGACGAACAGCGACACCGATCCAATTGTATAATCTTCATTTAAAGACAATTACAAACAATGGCACGCAATTAGCAAATAAAAAGACAGAAACAGCAAATAAAGAAAATAACCCGATAAACCCTTTGAATTATGAAAACAAGAATCCTAACTTTCGCCGCCCTTTTCCTGATGACCGCAAGCATAGTAACTGCCGATAATTTCAGGAGCTTTAAAATATCAGACAGAATGGGTCGTACCTTTGAAGTACTAACCAAAGTGGAAAGCAACATTCAGGAAACTTTCGAATTTAATACCCGCGACGTGTTTGAAGAAGTAAAAAAGAACGACAGCAGCCAGATGATTGACATCAAACCTTTTGTAAAACAAGAGAGAGAAATAAAGGAAAATCATCCGGAGTACAAATAAGCAAATCCATCAACCACAATTCAATACCACCAGCATCAATAAATAAAGTTCTCTTCATAGTGTTTTGGTTTTGCCGGGCCTCTCTTTGCGAGGGAGGTCCGGTTTTTTTGTACCTGGCTGGTCATCAGGAGAGTAGCAAATCCAATACTTATCCGGCTTTAACCCCGGTTTATGCAAACAAATCAGCAGCAATCCCATCAGCAAAGAACATCCCTTTCCTGCTGACTTTTAATCGCCCATCAGAAAGCACCAGTTTGCCATTATCGATGTACTTTCGGGCCGAGCGAATCATTCCCTCGTAATACTTTTCTCCGAAACGCAATTTTACCAGATTCTCATCTATCCCCCACATGGTGCGCAGGGAAGTCATTACATACTCATTGTACTGCTGCTCATGGGTCAGCACTTCCTTCTGCGCAGAAATCTTCCCTAGTTTAAGACTGTCTATGTATTTGCAGGTATTGGCCAGGTTCCACTGCCGCACACCAGGTGTGAAACTGTGAGCTGAAGGTCCCAGCCCCAGGTAAGGATCCCCGGACCAATAACCCAGGTTGTGTCTGGAGAAGTAGCCTTTTTTTCCAAAATTGGAAACCTCATAATGCTCATAGCCATATTGTGAAGCTATTTCACACAATATATCAAATTGTCGTGCCGATTGATCTTCATCAACCGGGGCTGCTTTTCCTCTGCGGATGAAAACTTCCAGCGCAGTTTTCTTTTCAACGGTGAGACTGTAGGCAGAAATATGCGGTATGCCTAATTTTACAAGCTGCATGATATTTTGCCTCCATTGCTTATCGCTCATTCCGGGGGTGCCGTAAATCAGATCAGCAGTAATATTCACAAACCCCGCATCCTGGGCATAGTTGAGTACATCGATGGCTTGCCTGGAATTGTGCGAACGGTTCATATACCGCAAATCAGCTTCATAAAAACTTTGTATCCCGATACTTAGCCGGTTGACTGATAATTCTCTGAGCGATTCCAGCTTCTCAGGAATAAGATCATCAGGATTGGCCTCCAGTGTAATCTCAGCATTGGGGGAAAATGAAAAATGTTTGTGTAATACATTGAAGATTTTTTCCAGCTCAGAAGTTTCCAGCAAAGATGGGGTACCGCCACCGAAATAGAGGGTATCCAGGGGGAAGCGGTTGTTTTTATCGGGATACAGAAAATCCTTTTGTATGGATATTTCTTTGAGCAACGCCTTTAGAAATTCAGGTCTTCGCTTCTGCGACACTGAAAAATGAAAGTTGCAATAATGGCAGGCTTGCCTGCAGAATGGTATGTGTATATAAATGCCAGGCATTTTTTTCTTTGTCTTTTCTAATTAGTGTCAGCAAAAAAACTCATCATTCTTAAATGTGCTTGATAAGAAAGCGTCAAGTGCAAGGCTTGCGAAGACTGAAAAACAGGAGTTTACTTTTCGTAAATGACTGTTTTGAAGACAAGCATAACGCAGCAATTGGCGTTTTCTTGCAAGCTCTAATTATCAGAACCAGTGGTTCCGTTTCAAAGCATTCACCCTCAGTCCCGCCATAAAAATTCCGGTCCGGTTTTCTGTGGCGCCCTGCTCCTCGCTGCGGAGAACGTATTGCAGGTCGAACCACACATTGGGCCTCCATTGCCAGGATGCACCCAGTTGCAAAAATGACCACGTGCGCAGCTCTCCCTGCAAAAAGGTATGTCCGTAATCCCCTACCCTGGACACATAATCTCTGAACAAGTTACCCCCCATGTTGATCCCGGCGGAATCCATTCCCTGGCGGGCAGAAAAGAGCGTAGCTTTGAGCAGCCAGTCAGGATGGGGAAGGTATTGCAGGTTTACCATCATTTCACGCAGATTGGCCCCCAGCGGATGACCGAGGCTCTGGCTGTAATGACTGTAGCTGGATGCAGGGCGCAAACCTGAACCATCGGCGGAGTAATGGCTATAAACAAAAGGTCTAATCCAGTTGCCCTCCATCTGCAAATCCAGATTGTCTATGCCCAGAAAATCAACCCAGTGAAATCCTTTCTGCAAGCCAAACTTATGCCTGAAGGAAGCATGTAAATCGTACTTTCGCTCACCGCGCAAACCCATGTACACAAGCATAGAATCAATATCATACTTGATATCCCCGATATGAAAATCGTCGGCATACACCTGTCCGTAAAAAGCCATCCTATGTCCGGCAATCCATCGCCAGAATAAACCCAATGACACCTTATCAGGGTCACCGATATGATGCTCCACTGCACGGTAAAAAATTACGGGATTCAGGTAATGGGCGTCAAAACGCCTGGGAGCCAGAGTATCGCTGCGGCCAAAAACCACATTTTCAAATACCCCCAGCTGAAAGCGATCAGAGATATTGAAAGAAAGCGTATGTGCGGCCATGTATTTGGGATCAAACATCCTTCCTCCATAGGTTCTGAGCGGCCAGTCCACAAGGCGCGCAAAAATATTCTGGTAATGAAACCGCCAAATACGGGTATTGATTTTCAGAAACAAGTAGTTGTTGGCATAATCCGACAATAGTAATGAGCGTTGGCCGTACCCCAGAAAATTCCGGTCCTGACCAAACTGGAACCCAATATTTTCAGTAGCCTGAAAAGCAATGTATCCCCGTGCCGTAAAATAATCATACCCCTGTTCTCCGAAAGGAATATTCCACCCCTCGCCGGGGATGGCCCCCTCCTGCTGCTGAATTTTGCGGTTTACATACAAGGGAAACCTTGCCTGATTATCGGCCATATAGGTATAAAACCCAACTTTCTCATTGATCATCCCGCGGATTTCCAATCCTCTTGTATTCTGATACAAATGCAATGAACGGTCGGTTTCCGTGCCCAGTCCAAAATGAACAACCGGATTAATCACCAGAAAAAGACCGTTTTCGTGTCTGCGGTAAAAATCGGAAGGGGTGCGGTAGAAGTGCTTCAGAAGCGATCTTTCTGAAGTGTCGGCCGGGGCAGTAATCCATTCTGCATTGCTCTGGATAATATCGTTGATAAGAAACCTGTCGGTGCGGGTCAAACGCCGGGCTGTAGTATCAGTCTCCTGCAAAAATTCCACCATCCCTTTTCGCTCCACGGGTTGCAAGGCGAAATGAAATTGTGATGCAGATCCGCCGGATTTGATTTCCATTCGTTGCACAAAACCATGCCAGTGATGACCGGAAGGAAGCATTACACTCTGTGCCTGAACAAAGTAACAGCCCAAAAAGCTGAACAGTAGAACAGGAAGGAAGCGAAAAATATCTCGTTGCATAGGTTGTCATTTTTATAAGGAAAGACAGAAACTTTCATTTTCAGGACAAGCCTTTCTTACCTCTATGCAAAAATAGAAATAATACCTCATTCAATTGTCTTGTATGGGTCATGTTCTGAACTCATATTGAAAAGTTATGCAAAACATAACATTTGGCCAAAAGCCTATTTCGCAATATAGATTCATTCTAAATTCATAAATAAAGAAAAAATCTTACTTTTACGAACGCAACTTACATAGATTACATTTTAACATTTCAAGATAAATAAACTGACATTTTGCTTTTACTTAACCTCAACCCTTGTTCCTGATGCAAAAACCGACATTCAGACTGTTCTTGACCCTGGTGATTTTTTTTCTTACAGTAGGGTTACTGACCGCAAACACTTTCAAGATTCCTACCGACAGCAAAATTATTTACGATATACGCTTTAGTTCTGGTGGCGAAGCTCTGGCTGTGGCCGATGGTAAAACCATAAAAGTTTACCATTTTGAAAACCGGGAGCTTCTCAATGAGTTCAGCGGAGTGCACCAAACACAGGTAATGGCCATAGCCCTTTCGGCTGACAGCACCCTGCTGGCCAGCGGCGACAGAAGTGGCTTACTGGTACTCTGGGATCTGGAGTCGGGCGAAGCCATCAGGCAATGGCAGGCACATGAGGATATTATTCTCTCTGTCGATTTCTCCCATGACGGAGAGCACCTTGGCACTGCCGGAGCAGATAACAAAGTGCACCTCTTTGATGTGGCAAGCCTCGAAAATATTGCCACTTTTACTGACCACACCGAAGATGTAACTGTAATCAGGTTTCAGCCCGGAGGATCTTTAATGGCCACCGGAGGGGGTGACAGCAAGGTAATGCTTTATGACAGGAATAAAAGAGTGTTGGTTCAGGAGCTCACAAGACACACCAACTGGGTGCGTGACCTGACTTTTACCTCTGACGGCACCACCCTCACCTCCACAGGTGATGACCGATTGGTCGCTTCGTGGAATATTACCGACCCTCAAAATATAAGAGCAAGAAGCGGAGTGAAAATGCTAAGTGGCTGGAACACATCTGTGGATTATTTCCACGACAACCAAACCTTACTTTTGGGAAGCATTAATGGACGTATTCACATTCAAACTTCTGTTGGAAAAATGACCCATAAGGTGCGCAAGCCAGTCAACAAAGCCCTGCTCTGGAGCAACGACGGGATTACACTCTATGCAGTATTAGCTACCCGGGGAAGAGGTGTACAGATAATTTCGGCCAGTGACATGAAAGTCAATTAACTTTTATAATTCACCTTTCTGAGGTTGGATAAAATAGCAATAAGTTGAACCAAACAGGCGGAGAGAATACCTTAGCCTCACGTTAAAAACTTTGTTTCCGAACACATAAATTTCAAATCAATGAACAAACTCGCCCAAAAATTAATTTTTCTTATTCCGCTTACGGTTACCCTGACTGCCTTGTCCCTGCTATTTTCCTGCAGCAAGGAAGAATACGAATACCCTGTGGTCTATACCGGAGAAGAATTTGACATGACAGAGGAAAGGATAATCCTGAATGCTCATTTTACCCGCATGGGCAATGAAGAAATTATTGATTATGGGTTTCAAATTAACAGATGGGACCATTGGACCCGAATCA
>SLPR01000104.1 GCA_007131895.1 Bacteroidales bacterium
AACAAGCAGGGTATTGTAACTTTAAGGCTAAATTGCTTACTTTGTTTCTTCTAAATCATGAGTAAATAAACGAGTTTTATTCCCAGCAAACCCAACAGTTCAAAACTTTAAACCCATCATTATGAATCGATTTTATCCGATGTTTGTATTGCTAATTCTTCTTACCACCCACTCCCTGGGGCAAAGTGCCGGTCCTTCTGTAATTAACAGTGCCGGAGGGCAGGGTGAGTCGGCTACCATGTCCATCGTGTGGTCCGTGGGGGAGGTTGTTACCGAAACCTTTCAAAGTGAAAATCGGGTGCTTACCCAGGGGCTTTTGCAGCCCGAAATTATTGTTACCATGGTAGAGGATCTTGAGTCCGGAATGCGGGTGGATGTATTTCCTAATCCCGCCAGAGACAGGCTTACGGTAAGTGTAAAAGATTTTGGAGGGGAGGAGTTACAGTTCTCATTGCTTGATGTGAGCGGCACCATTGTAAAGAAAGGATACATTAACGGAGAAACAGAAACCTTTCCGGTTTCTGAACTAAGTCCGGGTATGTATTTTCTCAGGATAATTTCAGGTGCTAAAGAAATAAAGGTATTCAAAGTAGTAAAACAATAGAAAAACCAAAAATGAACATTATGAAAAGCAAGATTTTTACTCTTTTATTGATAGTGATGGCAACGGGGCTGATGGCCCAGGCGCCCTTAAGTTTTAATTACCAGGCCATGTTGCGCAATGAAGCTGGTGAGGCGATGGTTTCGCAGGATGTTGATATCCGGATTGAAATTCTTGCCGGTGAATATCGTGGAGACAAGTCTGAGGTTGTTTTTACCGAAGATCATATCACTGCCACCAATAACCTTGGCCTTGTGAACCTTCAGATTGGCAGCATTACCTCTATGGAGAATATCAATTGGGCTGAGGGTCCGTTTTTTATCCGGGTGAGTGTGGATGGAACAGAAATGGGAGTTACACAACTTTTGAGTGTTCCTTTTGCGCTGCATGCCCATAGCAGTGCCGATGCATTTAGCGGCGAATACGAAGATCTGGAAAACACCCCAGACTTAAGCAATTTTATTGAAATGGATGAAGCCCAACCAGGAGACTTGCTTATCTATCAGGATGATAGCTGGCAATCAATAGCTGTGGGAGAAGAAGGACAGGTTCTTCAGATTGTAAATGGCATGCCCCAGTGGAGCACAATAGAATGGGATGACAATGGTGGCAATGGTGACGATGGAGATGAAGGTACCTTTGTAGACCCCCGTGACGGGCAGGAGTATAGCTGGGTAAAAATAGGCAATCAGCGCTGGATGGTTGAAAATCTTAATTATTACACCCCCGGTGGTTCCTGGTATTACAACAACGACAGTCTTGAGTATGCTGCCAGCTATGGCAGGCTTTATGTGTGGCCGGTTGCCATGGATGGAGCGGAATCCAGCAACGCCAATCCCAGTGGTGTGCAGGGAGTTTGCCCTCCCGGATGGCATATTCCAAGCGATGCAGAATGGAACCAGCTTATTGATTTTCTTGATAGCGAAACGCCGGCCAACCTGCTCAAGGAAGAAGGAACAACTCACTGGCAGTCAACCAATGAGAATGTTACCAACGAAACCGGTTTTACCGCCCGTCCGGGAGGCAGAAGGCAGGCAAACGGAAGCTTCGCAAGCGTGGGAAGCTTCGGCTTATGGTGGAGTTCCAAAGAACGACTGGATAGCCCAGACGATGCCTGGACCCGGTATATGCTGCACAACAGTGCCAATGTTACACGTTTCTCCGGTGCAAAAAATGTGGCTGTTTCGGTAAGATGCATTAAAGACTGATCAATACTACTCTTCATGTTTTTCTTAGAAAGGGTCGTTGGTGGCCCTTTTTTTTCAGTTGGAAAAAAACATTGCAACTTATTAGTCTCAACCATTGAAAATTATTTACCCATGAAAAAGAATTATATTGTTTCGCTATTGTTTATGGTTTTTGCCGGAAGCACATTTTTGCTTGCCGGCAGCAGCACCCAAAACAATAAGGATTTTTTGCAGGAAATCAATGCAACCGTCCTCTATGAAGAAGACTTCACCGGAAATTCACTCCCGCAAGGCTGGATCAATACGGATGAAACAGGATCAGGTCATGTGTGGCTTTTTGAAAATGATTATGCAAGGGCTACCAGCGACTTTGGAGGTAGCGGCGATGTGCATGTGCACACCCGTTTGATCTCTTCGGCTTTCGATTTTTCAGCACTGGAAATCGTAAAACTTGCCATGGAACATCGATATCTGAGCTGGATGGCTCAGCGGGGCAGACTAAAGATCAGCACAGACAATGAAAACTGGTCGCTTATCAAGGAATACAGTTCTACCACCGGCCCGGCACTGGCATGGGAAGCGTTCGACATCAGCCAGTGGGCTGCCGGAGAAGAAACCGTTTATCTGCAATGGGAATTTGATGACAATGAGGTGTTTGGTTATCACTGGACCCTCAATCATATGATTCTTTTTACCCCTTACGATAACGACCTCAATGCCCTGGCTGTAACGGGCTCTGTGAGTCCGGTAGCCGGGGAGATAAACACCTACGGTGTAGCCATAAGAAACGAAGGAGGTGTTGTTCAGGATGACTACCTTGTAAATTTATACGATGCGGATAGCAACCTTATCGGTTCTCAGCCCGGTATAGCTTTAGGATATATGGAAGAGCATGTGTTTGAATTTGAATGGATTCCCCAGGAGACTGGCGTTACCCATTTGTATGGCTATGTTGCGCTGGAAGGAGACCAGATTCCCGATAACAATTATACTCCCAACTTTACGGTCAACATCCAGACTTTACCCACGAATTCAGTTATAATAGGCGATTCCACAGGTATCAGCACTCAGCTGCCTCTGGCTTTTGGAGCTTTGAGCAGCCTTTCTCAAACCATTTATTTCGAAAATGAATTTGACGGGGGAGGATTGATTACCACCATTGGCTACAGAAATCACTTTACCAGCGAACCCGTGATGAACACACCCGTTAAAATATGGATAGGGGAAACCAGTGCTGAAAATCTTAATAACGGCTGGTTGCCGGTGGAGGATATGACCCT
>SLPR01000422.1 GCA_007131895.1 Bacteroidales bacterium
ATATGTTAGAGCTTAAGGAAAGAAGTCACAGAAAGGTATTTTCTTTGATAAGGGCACAGGGAAAGGTATCCGGCGCTTTATTGTCCAAACAAACCGAAATGCAGCCCTCATCGCTGGTGTATATTCTGCGTCATCTGAAGGAAAAAAACCTGATCCGGGTAAACGGATTTGGCACCTCAACACAAAAGGGAGGTAAACGTCCGGTTTTATGGGAAGTCAACCCCGACTATGGCATTATCATGGGCCTGGAGGTTATGCGCCATGCCATCAGGGCAGTGTTGGTGAATCTCGCCGGTGAAGTGCTGATGAAAGTAGAGAAGGAGTTTACTCCGGGAAGAACAGAAAAAAACATTTCCCGTATCATTAATACCATCCATGAAATAATTACGGAATGCAATGATGCTCCGGAAAAGCTACTTTATATCTCTCTCGCCATTCCGGGAATTGTTGATCCTGCAACCCAGAATGTGGTTTACTCTTTCGGACTGAAGATGGAAGATTACGATCTGAGGGCACGTATCGGAGAAGAGTTTGACATTCCTGTTGGAATCATCAATGACGCCAACGCCGGCGCTTTGGGTGAGCAATGGTTTAACCAGGAGGGAAGTCTCATCAACAATATACTCTATATTATGTACAACCCGCTGGTGGGCGGTATGGGTCTGGGAGTAGTGGTAAATCAGAAACTTTACACAGGTTCCAATGGAGTTGCCGGAGAGATATTTTCACGAATCCCCTCCCTTGAAGTTATTATAAAAGAAATACACGAACAAAATCCGGACATACGAGGTCTGATAACCGATGTAAAAAGCCTTACCGACATTCAGATTGCCGACCTTTACAACTACTCAAGAAAGCACTGCGAATTGAGCAACATGGTACTTTCCAGGCTCAGCAAGCTGGTAGCCAAAGAAATCAGTAAAATCACCGGCTTGTTTGACCCTGAAAGAATCACCCTGGGGGGCGATTTGAGCATTTGTGAAAATCTGTGCTGTGATGAAATCGTAATGGCATTGCGCGACCTGCTCAGCAAATACTACCCTTTCAAAATTGAGATACCCCAAATCCAGTACGCCCGCTCAAAAGTTTTTTCGGCCGCCATTGGTGCTACCGCACTTTATTTGTCGGAAGAGCTCAGTTTGTAATTCAGCCAATGATTTTATTGTTAAATTTGATCCCCGGCCTGATTAAAACCATGCTCCGGGGATTTTTGCGTTTTGCAAGGTTAAAAAAAAATACCAATCGTTATGAATCTTCGCACTTTTTCATTTCTTTCTGTTATGTTCATCGGAATTTTACTTCTCCCGGGCTGCAGCCGCACCAAAACATTTTTCCAGGAAGGTGTTTCCCTGGAGCTTGCGAAGTATCGCTCCAGACATATTTATGATGTAGCGTATCAACTTCACTTTACTCTGCCACAACAAAAGGAGCTGCCGGTGGAAGGGGTAGCACGGATATCTTTCAAGCCGCTTAAGGCCCGCCACGGAGTAATCCTTGATTTTAGCCCCGGTAAAGAGCATGTGCATTCCTTAACAGTAAACAATGACTCTACTGTGTATTCTGTCAGCAACGGACATATTTACATAGATGCCAACAACCTGGTGCCAAGACAAAACAACGTGATAGAAATTGCTTTTACGGCCTCCGACCAGGCACTGAACCGATCGGATGACTTTATGTACACCCTCCTGGTTCCGGATCGTGCGTCAACCGCTTTCCCCTGTTTTGATCAACCGGATCTGAAAGCCACATTTGAACTAAGCCTCGACATTCCTGCCCGCTGGACCGCCCTCAGCAATGGACAGGAAACGGGCATGGAAGAAAAAGAGGACAGAAAAACAGTGCATTTTGCCCCCGATAAGCCCATCAGCACTTATCTTTTTGCATTTGCTGCCGGGGAGTTCGACGTGATTTCCCACACGCAAAACGGCAGGACCCTCAGGATGTTTCACCGGGAAACGGATCAGGAAAAAATCGACAACAATGCGCCTGCCATTTTTGAGCAACACCATGCTGCCTTACATTGGCTGGAAGAGTACACCGGCATAGCATACCCCTATTCCAAGTTTGACATGGCAATATTGCCGGGCTTCCAGTACAGCGGCATGGAGCATCCGGGTGCCGTATGGTACAGAGACACCCGTGTATTGCTGGACAAGAACCCACCGCTCACCTCCCAAATCAGCAAAGCGTCCCTAATAGCTCATGAAACAGCCCACATGTGGTTTGGCAATCTTGTAACCATGCAATGGTTTGATGATGTGTGGCTCAAAGAGGTATTTGCCGGGTTCATGGCCGACAAAATGGTCAGAGAACAATTTCCGGAGGAAAACCATCAATTGCAGTTCGTATTGTCGCATTATCCCAGGGCTTATGCCGTTGATCGCACCCGGGGCACTCATCCCGTAAAACAGCATCTTGCCAACATGAAAATGGCGGGCACACTCTACGGCGCCATTATCTACAACAAAGCTCCTATCGTATTCGAACAACTGGAGCAAATCATGCAATCTGCCCCTTTTCGTGCTGCAGTGCAGGAGTACCTATCCACATATGCGCACGCCAATGCCGATTGGAGTGATTTGGTAAACATATTAGACAAACACAGCCAGCAAAACATCTCACGCTGGAGCGAAGCATGGATCAATGGCAAGGGAATGCCGGAGATTGCCTTTGAAACCGATCTGGCCTCCAGAAAACTGAAAATACAGCAAATATCAGAATATGAAAAAAATAACTTCCCTGCCCAGTTTCTTGGCGTGAAAATTACAGATGCAAACAAGGAGACAAACAAAACGGTTTGGTTTCCTGAGCAAATGGTTGAAACAAAAACAGAAGAAGACTGGCAGCAACCCTACCTGGTAATACTTAACGGCAATGGTGCCGGTTATGGCTTTTTCAGGCTCAGGGAAAGCGACATTGCATTTATTACAGCTCACCTTCACACGCTGGAAGACAAAAACCTTCGTGCAGCCATATACATTAATATGTATGAGAATTTCCTCAACAGGGTTATGGATTCCGATGCTTTCTTTCAATACCTCATCAATGCCATTGAACATGAAACACATCAGCCCCTTCAAAGTTATCTGTTAACCAATCTTCGCTCATGGGCCTTCAATTTCCCTGCCTATGCTAGCAACATAGATTACCAGCAACAAACAGAAGCGTTGCTATGGCGAAAGCTTGAAGAAGCCGAAGCAGACCAGGCAGAGATGTATTTTCAGAGCTGGATAAAATTGGCCCGAAGTCCGGAAAGCATCCGGAAAATGAGAAAAATTTACCTGGGCAGCATAATGCCGGGTAACCTTACTATCAGCGAGGCCAACAGAACACAGCTTGCGCTGGAAGCGGCCGTACGAGACTCCGCCAATGCGGATTTGACAGCAATGGAGATAGAAAGAACAGATAATCCCGATCGATTGAGAAGACTACGGTTTATGTTGCCGGCCGTTTCGCATGAGAAGTCCGTGAGGGATGCTTTTTTCATGAGTCTTAAGCAGCCTGAAAACCGCCGCCCCGAACCCTGGGCGCTGGAGGCATTGTACTTCCTGCATCACCCTTCTCATCCCGGGCAGGGAAAACAGTACATTGAAGAAAGTTTACTTATGCTGGAAGAAATACAGGCTACCGGTGATATCTTTTTCCCATTGAACTGGCTCAACGCCACATTGCAAAATTATCATCAGCCTGAGGTAGCTTCAATGGTGAAACAATATTTAGACAATCATCCGGATTTGATGGAAAACCTCAGGTTAAAAGTGCTACAGTCAGCAGACTTGGTTTTTCGTGCCACAGATAATAACTGAATTATTCGGGTCTTTCATTGTTCACCCTGCGGGAAATCCCAATAGAAATCTCATAAAGTACATACAAAGGTATTCCCACCAGAATCTGGCTGAATACATCAGGCGGGGTAATGATGGCGGAAAGACCAATGATAAGGATAAAGGCTACCTTTCTGTTTCGTTTCATAAACTCCGGTGTAAGCAGCCCTACCCTGCTTAGGAAGTAAACGATTACCGGCAGCTCAAAAACAATACCAGTGGCAAAGGTTACCATCGTTACGGTTGTAATATAAGAGCGTAAGGCAATCTGATTGGCAACCATGCTGCTCACCTGGTAACCTCCCAGAAAGTTAATCGTAAGGGGAGCAATGAGGAAATAACTGAAGCTAACACCTGTCAGGAACAATAATGAAGTAACCAGCACCGCACCCCGGCTGTTTGCTTTTTCCCTGGGATGCAGGGCCGGTTTAATGAACCGCCAGAATTCCCATAGAATATAGGGAAAGGCAACTATAACTCCCACAATCAGAGAAACGATGATGTGGGTCTTAAACTGACCGGCAAGTTCTATATTAATGATTTCAACCGGATCCTGATTGATGCACAATGCAGGTGTTGAAATCAGCCTGGCAAACCAGCAGAATGCCCTGTTGGTAATAAAGTAAGGTTCTTTGGGGGCAAGAATTATATGATCAAATACAATATCCTTGGCAATAAAGGCTCCTACTGCCAGTAAAAAAATTGCTATTGCAGAGCGGAAGAGGTGCCCACGCAACTCTTCCAGATGCGACCAGAATGACATTGCATCCTGTCCCTCTTCATTTGTCTGATGATGTTTTTCTTTGCTGCTCAATGTTGTTTTTTTAAAGGGTGCTAAATTAATACAGAAATAATTAACTTGCTTGCGTTTTGCAAGATAAAAAACCAGGCCAACATAATTTACAAATGTCTTTGCCTGATCTTTAGCCCATTCATACGCAACAACAAAGAAAAAGGCTGAATCCTTCTGGAAACAGCCTCTATAAGTTATCTGCCTAAAGCAGTCGCAGAAACTTATGCAGGATGGATTGCCTCAACAGGGCAAACGTCAGCACAAGAACCACAATCTGTGCACACATCAGGATCAATTTTATAGATGTCTCCTTCAGATATTGCGTCAACGGGACATTCGTCGATGCAGCTGCCACAAGCAGTACAATCTTCAGTGATAATGTAAGCCATTTTGTAAAAGTTTAAGTTAGTAAATCAGGTTTAATTCCGTTGCAAAGATAAGTGCTTAATCCAAACTATGTAAAAAAAAAGCAATTTTCGCTCTAATTTGAAATGGATATAAATAGTGGACAAAATAAAAACAGAAAAACGCAGTGATATCAGCCTTTAATATTTGTATTCATGGATATCCTGATAAAATTATACTCTGCCACTAACATAACCGGATCAAAAGTACCTGGCCATGCACCCATATATGTAGTTATACAGAGTAATGGAAGGCTCAAATTATAATCGACCACACAAGATCCAAGAACCCAATTTCAGCAGGAAAAAAGTATGGGTATTTTTGCAAAAAACACCCGGTTTCGAACACGGTAAAAAAAGTCTTCGATTTTTTTGATTAGTTCGAAATTAAACAATTAACTTCGCAAACTATATGAACATAGGGGGAAAAGCGCCTTTTACAATCAGACGATTTTGCCCTGTAGAAACTAAAGAATTATTGGTCAAAAAGAATGTTCATCTTGTGCAATAAATCACTCTTTAATCCAACACAATACAATCCAAGCTAAATTAATCAATTATGGCAAAACTTAAGAATATCGTAGAATTAGAAGATGTTGTAGTTAAGTTTGTTGGCGATTCGGGAGACGGTATGCAATTAACCGGCACACTGTTTTCTGACACTGCAGCCCTTGCGGGTAACGATCTTGCAACATTTCCTGATTTTCCTGCCGAAATTCGGGCGCCGCAAAACACAGTTGCCGGGGTAAGCGGTTTCCAGGTTCACCTGGGCCAGAGAAAGATTCACACTTCCGGCGACTTATGCGATGTACTGGTAGCAATGAACCCTGCCTCATTAAGGGCCAATATTAAATGGGCCAAACCGGGTGCTACCATCATTGTTGACGAATCAGCATTTGAAGAAAAATTTATCGAGAAGGCTGGTTATAAAACCAACCCCCTCGAAGATGGAAGCCTTGATGGCTACCACATGATCAAAGCACCTATCTCTCTGCTCACCAAAGAGGCCCTTTCAGAAGTTGATATTGACAAAAGGATGGCAGAAAAGACCAAGAACATGTTTGTTCTGGGAATGATGTATTACCTGTTTCAGCGCAATCTGGACAAAACCCTGGATTTTATCCTGAAGAAATTTCAGAATAAGCCTGAGGTGGTGCAAGCCAACCAGGTAGCCCTTAAAGCGGGGTACAATTATGCGGAAACCGTAGAAGCCATCGTTTCTACAATAAAAATAGGTGCTGCCCCTATGGAAAAGGGCACCTACAGGAGTATAACCGGTAATGTTGCCACGGCATGGGGACTGCTTGCTGCAGCAGAGAGAAGTGGAAGGCCACTGTTTTTAGGATCCTACCCTATTACTCCGGCAACAGAAATACTCATGGAGCTTTCCAAACATAAATCGCTGGGAGCAAAAGTATTCCAGGCAGAAGATGAGATTGCCGGTATTTGCTCGGCCATTGGTGCCAGCTTTGCAGGCTCTTTGGCAGTTACTACCACATCAGGCCCCGGCCTTTCGCTAAAAAGTGAAGCCATGGGTCTGGCTGTAATTACCGAGTTACCCCTGGTAATTGTTAACGTTCAAAGGGCGGGCCCATCTACAGGGATGCCTACCAAAAGTGAACAAAGCGACCTGTTTCAGGCATTGTTTGGCAGAAACGGTGAAGCACCCATGATTGTTATTGCTGCTTCAAGCCCGGCCAGTTGTTTTCATTTTGCCTATATGGCCAGCAAACTCAGCATGGAGCATATGACGCCTGTAATCCTGCTCACTGACGGACATATGGGATTTGGGTCTGAACTCTTTAAAATACCCAAAGTGGCTGATATGCCTGACATTAATCCTCCTCTGGCAAAGCCCAATGACCCTGATTTCAAACCTTACCGGAGAGATGCTGTCACCCTTGCAAGAAACTGGGCTATTCCCGGAACAGAAGGCTTAAGACACCGAATTGGTGGTTTGGAAAAAACCAATATTGATGGCAACGTTTCTACCGACCCGCTCAACCACCAACTGATGGTTAACATCAGGGAAGATAAAGTAATGCGCGTAGCCAATTATATCCCTGAACAAGAAGTTATGGGAGAAACCAGCGGTGATTTGCTGGTTGTTGGATGGGGTGGTACTGAAGGCATGCTGAAGTCCGCTGTAGGACAGATGCAGAATGCCGGTCACAAAGTAAGTCTTGCCCAGTTCAATTATATTATGCCTTTGCCCAAAAATACAGCAGAGGTATTCTCTCGCTTTAAAAGAATTGTTGTGTGCGAGCTCAATAAAGGTCAGTTTGTCAATTACCTCAAAATGACCCACCCAGAGTTTAAGTACCTGCAGTACAATAAAGTGCAAGGATTACCATTCCATGTATCAGAACTTACTCAGGTATTCACAAAATTATTGGAGGAAAAATAATGTTAGATAAAAGTATAGAAAAGTCCCCCGTTCAATTAACCAAAGAAGATTTTGCCAGTGATCAGATGGTAAAATGGTGCCCCGGATGCGGTGGACATGCCATTCTGGCGGCAGTGGAAAATGTTTTTCCCCGCATTGGTTATAAAAAAGAAAATTTCACTATCGTTTCAGGTATCGGCTGCTCCTCCCGTTTCCCTTATTACGTAAATACCTATGGGTTTCATGGCATACACGGAAGGGCATCTGCCATTGCCAGCGGAGTTAAGCTGGCCAACCCCGGGCAAAGTGTATGGATTGCTACCGGCGACGGCGACTCTATGGCCATCGGAGGAAATCATTTTATCCATATCATCAGGAGAAACATTGATGTAAACATATTGCTTTTCAACAACCAGATATACGGGCTCACAAAGGGCCAGTTTTCTCCAACCACCCCCATTGGACAAGTTACCAAAACTTCTCCCCAGGGCACCATAGAGCATCCTTTTATCACTGCAGGCCTGGTGATGGGTGCACAGGGTACTTTCTTTGCAAGGGTTCCCGACAACAACGTAAAACTCATGACCGAGGTGCTGTATGAAGCAGCCAAGCATGACGGCACCTCTGTGGTTGAAATTCTTGAAAACTGCATTATCTTCAACGATAAAGCCCATGCCGAATACACATCAAGGGCCCGTAGAGATGATAACCAGCTTATCCTCAAACATGGCGAGCCCATGATTTACGGAAAAGAAAGGGACATGGGAATAATTCTGAAAGGGACCAGTCTCTATGCAGTTAAGATAGGTGTAGGAGGCATTACAGAAAAGGATATTCTTATCCACGATCAGTTTAATCCAGACCCTGGTGTCCACAGAATGCTTGGCCGGATGAGCGGACCGGAATACCCGGTTGCCATGGGCGTAATTCGTTCCGCCAAATCATTTACTTACGATGATAAAGTGGAGGAACAGATTGAATTTGCCAAAAAGAATTCTAAAATCAAGTGTGTTGACGACTTGCTGAATAGCGGTGACACATGGGAAATATAGTTTCTGATTAAATACAACGAGGCCATACCAATGCCCTGCTAATCCCGAACCCGCACTTTTCCGGGTGTGTTACATGTTGAGTTCCGGTTGTTTTTAAACCAGGCCCGGCATAAAGGACAGGTTTTGATATCGCCTCGTTGTTGTTTTTGGCTTTTTACCCCGATAACCAATCCACAGAGAAAAAGGATGAAACATCCATGATTGGCTTTAAACACACACAACCTTTCCCGATTTATCGGGAAGGATGACTATTTGGAATACCAATTGGTTATCAGCGAAGAAAGGAAGTTTTGGATGTTCTCCCGCTGAAAAATCGGGACAAGCTATCCAGCCACTTTAATCAAATTTAGACTGATGAAAAGAACGTTTACATCATTCTCCCTCCCCTCTTTAAAAAAAGACTTCTCTCCTTTTCTTCATTGGGCTGTGTCACATTACCAATATGTTACATTTCTGACCTCAAGCAAACATAAAACCGATCCATGGTCTGAATTTGATGCTGTTCTGGCCACCGGTATAAGCAGGCAGATCTGCCCCGATGATACACAGGATGCTTTTGAAGCCTTAAAAAAGTTTTCAGACCAGCACCACGACTGGATTTTTGGCTTCCTTTCCTATGATTTAAAAAACCAGCTTGAGAAACTCACATCATCCAACACAGATGGTATAAAAATGCCTCTTATGCATTTTTATGTCCCCGAAAAGGTTTTCCTTTTCAAAGGAGATAAGGTTGAAATTGGTGTACTAAACCAGGATCCAGCCTCTAAGCCTACAGAAAGCATACTGGATGAAATATTCCGTTGCAACCCTGCTGGTGATAAAACTGACAACAATTTCAACATCAGCCATCGTGTAAGCAAGGAAGAATACATTCATAACGTAAACCGCATAAAAGAACACATTCAAAGAGGCGATATTTATGAAGCCAACTATTGCATTGAATTTTATGGTGAAAACGCACAAACCCACCCGGTAGAAAGTTTCCTTACCCTCAACAAAAACAACCCTTCACCTTATGCCTGTTTTTACCGCTACGGGGATAAATACCTGCTATCATCATCTCCCGAAAGATTTCTGGCCAAAAGGGACAATACCCTTGTATCCCAGCCCATAAAGGGAACTATCAAAAGAGGAAAAAACACCGAAGAAGATGATGCGCTCAAACAACAGCTTTTCAATGATCCCAAGGAAAGAAGTGAAAACATAATGATTGTAGATCTTGTGCGGAATGACCTTTCCCGTTCAGCAGAAAAAGGGAGTGTAAAGGTTCCCGAATTATGCGGCATCTATACCTATCCGCATGTACATCAGATGATTTCTACGGTAACATCCCTGCTGAGAAAAGACATTCATTTCGTTGATGCCATTAAAAAAGCTTTCCCAATGGGGAGTATGACAGGAGCACCCAAAATCAGGGCTATGGAAATCATCGAAGAATGTGAAACAACACGCCGGGGACTATATTCAGGCGCAGTAGGTTACATTTCGCCCTCAGGCAACTTTGACTTCAATGTAATTATCCGAAGCATTCTTTACAATCAAACAGATAACTTTATTAACTTTATGGCAGGAAGCGCCATCACAATCGGCTCAGATCCCGAAAACGAATACCGGGAATGCCTCCTGAAAGCTGCTTCTATGGCACAAACGCTAAATGCAAATCTTTAATAAACAGAGACCTCTTACCAACTTATACCTGTCACATGACTAAGCGTTACTCTCTTGTTTTACTACTTATTCTATCCTCAGTCTTTGTAAAAGCAAACAATAATCACGAAGAGCAATTGCAGGAAATTGTTACTACCAATAACCTTATGGGGATGTCGGTGGTGGCAGTGCATGAAGGAAAAATCATCTATAGCGGACATTTTGGTTTGTCCAATTTTGCCATGGGCATCCAGGTTAATCAACGAACCCTTTACCGGATTGCGTCCATTTCCAAAACCATTACTGCAATGGCTTTTATGCAGTTGCAAGAACAGGGACTGGTAAACCTGGATGATGACATTTCCGATATTATGGAATATACCATTCAAAACTCCAGCCATCAAGGCACAGCCATTACACCACGAATGTTGTTATCCCACACCTCAACCCTAAACGATGGCAGTACCTATGGTAGTTTTCTGAGCACAACTTACAATAACCCCACGCCTCCCAATATCAATCAGTTGATTGTTCCCGGCGGCAGTCATTTCTCGAACAACATCTGGATTAACGCCTTTCCCGGTGAGCATTTCCAATACAGCAATCTTGGCTATGGTGTTTTGGGAAGCATAATTGAGAAAGTTTCGGGAGAACGCTTTGATGTTTACGTTCGCGAAAATATTCTGGAACCCCTGGAAATCAATGGAAGTTTTAATATACAAGATATTACAAGTGTAGCCAATCTCGCTGTTCTCTATCGCATGTCGTGCGATCAGTGGGTGCCACAGGCAGATAATTACCCTTCAGGACTTCCTGAACCCATCGACTATTCCGGTTATGAGCCAGGTCATAACGGGCTTATTTTTTCTCCACAGGGCGGACTGCGTATTACGGCAGAAGATCTGGCCAAAATTATGATTACCCTGTCCGGTAAAGGTACATACAACGAAATCCAGTTATTGCAGGAGGAAACTGTTGAGCTAATGTTGCAAAGGCACTGGCAGTTTAATGGAAACAACGGAAATAACTATTACAATCTTTTCAATGCATGGGGCCTGGGGATGCATCTTATAACCAACCAGGAAAACGGAGATATCGTGATTCCCGGCTACGAAATGAAAGGACATGCAGGAGAAGCTTACGGACTGATATCAGATATGTATTACAACAATGACCCTGATTTTGGTATTATTTTCATTACCAACGGCAGTGCGGGAGCATATTTCGGAGGATGGAATTCTGCATTTTACGAAGTTGAAGAGCAGGTTTTCAGCTTACTGTACAACAGTCTGATTGCTCCCGAAATGGCTGAAACACATGATGTAAATATAATTGTTGAAGGAATGGGAACCACTCAACCATCTCCGGGTACATATACCATGGAGGCAGGAGAAATACTCAATATTTCAGCTCATCCAGAAGAGGGCTGGATATTTGAGCATTATATTATCAACGGCGAAACCATCTCCCAGCCTGCTTTCCAATTACCTGTAGAATCATCAGTACAAATAACCGCTGTGTTTGCAGAGATGCCTGCTTCCACAGGCACCCTTCTGCAGGACAATCAACCCCGTGTTTTTGTCAACAACAATGACCATTTGCTTACCATTGATTTTGGAAACCAGCAAACATCATATGCCGGAATTCAGCTTTACAACATGAAAGGGGAATTGGTTTTGCGGAAAAAGATGAATGAGCAAACAACCGGCAATATAAAAACAATAGACATTTCTTTTTTGCCTTCAGGTACTTACATTACCA
>SLPR01000172.1 GCA_007131895.1 Bacteroidales bacterium
AAGCAAATTTTTAAAATAAAACATGTAATTAACGTACTCATGGGAAAAGCTACAGGAACCGTCAAATCTTGTAAACATCATCAATTGGATATTTTCGGAAAAGGTGCCGACAATGATGAGAAATTCTGGCAGAATATTGTAAGGGCAAGTCTTATTGAGCGTTTGCTTGAGAAAGACATTGAAAACTATGGCACATTGAAGGTTACCAAAAAAGGCAAAGAGTTTTTGGATAACCCCAAATCCATGAAGGTGAGTAAAGACAGGAAAGCAGGTGAGGCAGCTGATGGCGATATTCGTGGCGGAGCCGCAAAAACCAGTGCAACTGATAAAATGCTTTTTGCTCTTTTGAAGGATTTGAGAAAAGAAATTGCCAAGAAAAACAATCTGCCTCCTTTTGTGATTTTCCAGGACCCATCCCTGGAAGATATGGCCATACAATACCCCATCAAGATTGAGGAGATGAAGCAAATCTCCGGCGTGGGGTCAGGAAAAGCTGAACGATTTGGAAAGCCCTTCGTGGAGTTGATCAAAAATTACGTGGAAGAACACGAAATCGAGCGGCCCATGGATATGGTGGTGAAGTCGGTGGTGAATAAATCCGGCATCAAAGTTTACATCATACAAAATATCGACCGCAAAAAACCCCTGGAAGACATCGCCTATGCCAAAGGGCTTGAATTTGATGAATTGCTTACGGAAATTGAAAGCATTGTTGCTGCAGGTACCAAGATTGATATCAGGTATTATATCAATGAAGTAATTGACGAGGACAAACAGGATGAGATATTTGAATATTTCAAAACAGCAGAAACCGATTCTTACAAAGAGGCTCTCGATGAGCTGGGGGAAGACGACTATACAGAAGAGGAAATTCGCCTGATGCGCATCAAGTTTATGTCGGAAATGGGCAACTGACAGCCCGCTAAAATAAAAGTACATTTATCTAATAATTAAATAAAAGCAATGTCAACCGAGAATCAAAATCAGGAAACAGTACATCCCAGCCCGCATCCCATTCCTAAAAGTTCCAGAATTCCAAATGTCACCATCATTAACGTGGTGTTGCTGATAGGTCTGCTGGTATTGTATGCCCTTTATTTTCTTCCGGCAAAACAGGATTCAGCTGAAGCAGCATCGCCGGAAACAAAAGAGGAAATTTCAGCCATGGCAGATATCATTGCCGATGGGGCTTTTAATATTGCTTTTGTCCATTCCGATACCCTGATGAATCAGTACAAGCTGGCCGTCAGCATGCGCAATGAACTGGAAGCCGAACAACGCAGGCTCGAAAGCAGTCTGCAGCGCAGACAGCAAGCCTTTCAGGATGAGGTAGAAAGTTTTCAAAGGCAGGCACAGCTGGGGTTGATTTCTCGTGAAAATGCCCAGGTGAAAGAACAGGAACTGATGCTGCAGCAACAGGAGCTTATTCAGCTCAATGATACTTATGCCAACAGATTGATGACAAAAGAAATGGAAATGAACCGTGAATTGTATCAAAGAATTACCGATTTGCTGGAACGTTTCAACCGGGAAATGGGATATGACTATATCCTTGGATTCAGTCCGGGAGGTGGAATTTTATATGCACGGGAACAACATGATATTACCCGTGAAATCCTCAACAGATTAAACAATGAGTATGATACATCTAATTAAAAAGAGTTTTCTTACTATTTTCTTAATTTTAATGATTTCCGTTGCTGTTTCACAGGAGAACAGTAAGTATGCCCTTGTGATTCACGGGGGAGCCGGTAATATTGCCAAAGAATCTATCAATGAGCAGCAACGCGAGGAATATCTTAACAAACTCGCTAATGCACTCAAGGTAGGTGAAGATATTCTTGGTGCCGGAGGAAGCAGCCTGGATGCAGTGGAAGCAGTGGTAAAGATGCTGGAAGATTCTCCTTTGTTTAATGCCGGCAAAGGTGCCGTATTTAATATTGAAGGGAAAAACGAACTGGACGCTTCCATCATGTGTGGCAATACGCATAATGCAGGGGCTGTTACGGGTCTTACCACCATTAAAAATCCCATTTCCGCAGCTCGTGCGGTAATGGAAAACTCTCCCCATGTGTTCCTTTCCGGAAAAGGAGCAGAAACTTTCGCCTACGAAAACGGACTGGAGATGGTAGACCCCGGATACTTTTTTGATCAACGCCGCTGGGATCAATACCGCCAGCATATTCGCAACAACGTGAACCGCCGCAGAGGCTACATGGATGAAAACCTCAAGATGGGCACCGTAGGAGCGGTGGCATTGGATATGGAGGGCAATATTGCTGCTGCTACTTCCACCGGAGGTATGACAGGCAAAAGATATGGCCGCATTGGCGACAGCCCCATCATTGGGGCCGGCAACTATGCCAGCAACCTTTCCTGTGGTGTTTCTGCCACCGGACATGGTGAGTTCTTTATCCGCAATATGGTAGCTTATGATATCGCCGCCCGCATGCATTATGCCGGGCAAAGCCTTCAGGATGCTGCCAGGGAAGTTATCAGCGTAAACCTGGTAGAACAGGAAGCCAATGGTGGCATCATTGCCATCGACAAAGACGGAAATATCGTGATGGAGTTTAATACTACGGCGATGTTTCGCGGATACGTCAACTCTGAGGGCAAACGGGGCGCCTGGATTTTTGAGGACTAAACCTGCTTTTTACTGATTGTCGTATTTTACAAAATCTTCATTAAAATACACCAATTCTAAGCCTGCATCGCGAAACATGATCTCTGATTCGCCGCCCGCGTGGTATTTTTTTTCACATACCACCCTTTTGATTCCACAATTGATGATAAGCATGGCGCAAACCCTGCAAGGGGTCATGCGGCAGTAAAGGGTAGCTCCGTTAATGGATATCCCAAGCCTTGCAGCCTGAGAAATGGCATTCTGCTCTGCATGAACCGTGCGTACGCAGTGCATGGTGGTGCGTCCATCTTCGTGCAGCATCTTTTTCATCTGATGGCCCACATCATCGCAGTGGGGCAGTCCAATGGGTGAGCCCACATATCCGGTAACCAGTATCTGCCTTCCACGGGCAATGACACAACCACTGCGGCCCCGATCGCAGGTGGCACGCTTGCTCACTGTGTGGGCGATTTCCATAAAATATTCATCCCAGCTGGGGCGTATGTAAGGGGTGTCTGTCATGGGGGTGTGGGTTTTAGGGTTGAAGGGTTGAAAGGGTTGAAAAGTTTAAGGGTTTAAGAGTTTAATAGTTTATGAGTTTAATGGTTTAAGGATTTTGGGTTGGGAGATAACTGATTACCTGTTCTATCTGATTGTGGAGCTCTTTCAGGCCATCGTTGTTGTTGATCACGTGATCGGCCTGACGAATACATTCGGCCAGGTTCTGTTTATTGGGATCATCGGAGTGCATTTCTCTTTCCTCGTTGCTTTTGAATGTTTCAAAACTGATATTATCGGTTTCCGACTTCCTCAAAGCAATGCGCCGGTAGCGGGTTTTCAAATCGGCATCTACCGCGAGCAGTATAAATCCCTTCTGCTTTCTGAGCGATTCAATCTCCCCGGGGGTCCGTATGCTTTCTATGATACAATCCTTGCCTCCAGATTGTGCAATGCGGTATAGCTCTTCAATAATGTATGCCGGGCCATGCTCTTTGCGCAATTCATTGGCGGTATGGGTAAGGGTGTCGCGGTTTACCTGCTCTCCTCTTGCAGTTATTACTTCTGCCAGGTATCCTCTTACCGAAAAATGTGTAAATCCTTTTTCTTTTACCAGGTAATCTACCACGGTGCCTTTCCCCGCACCCAGGGTGCCTGTTATACCTATAATGATCATGAAGTATGTTTGTTTGTAACGGGAGTTATTTTCTTTAGAAAGCCAAAGTTACATATTGTTTTCAGAAAAAATGAGTAGGGATTACAAACCTTACTATGAGGTTGATGAAAAATTAAACATGTTTAATTTGTGGATTCTCAGGGCACGAGAGAATCTATTAGGCGTAGAATATATTCGTTATCAATGCAATAGGCAAGATTTGATTCATTGTTAACTGTCCGCAATTAAACAAATGTATCAATGTTTCCGGAAAAATGCTTACATTTAAGAAACAGATGATAATTGATTTCTGATTTGTTTATGATGTTTGATTGGAGTTAAACAGGTTGATAGATTTTTTTTCTTCTCAGATGTTAAAAGAAGTTCAGATTACAGTCGATTTGTTTGAAAATTAACACAATGTTTTTTCGCTTTGTTTTATAACTACTTTTAAATGTCAGAAAAAGGCTGAAGACAACACAAATAAGATCTTATGTATAAGTTGCTATCCGTTTTTATTTCATACCTGAAGTTTCCACCAATTTGAGAATGGATAAGTGACAGCATGTGCATAAAACCGCTCTCAGAAGAAATCTGGGAGCGGTTTTTTTTACGGATGTAAAACGCCAAACGCCAAATGCCAAACGCAAAACCCAAAATTAAATATTATGCAGAAAGACGAGATAGACCAACAAGGGCTTTACTCAGCCGAAAACGAACATGACAGCTGCGGCATTGGCTTTGTAGCCAGTATCAGGGGTGAAGCTTCGCATCAGATAGTGCGGTCTGGACTGGAGGTTTTGATCAACATGACCCACCGTGGAGCGGAGAGCGCGGACAACAAAACCGGCGATGGAGCAGGAATTATGGTTCAGATTCCACACCGTCTTCTGTCGGACGAAATGCCGGGATTGCCCCCTGCCGGAAACTACGGAGCAGGCATTTACTTCCTTCCGGCAGAGAAGGAAGCCAGGCAACAATGCGAGAAACTGTTTCTTGATACCATTCGCGAGGAGAACCTTGAGTTAATTGCTACCCGGGATGTTCCGGTAAACAACAAAGACCTGGGCGAAATTGCCCTTTCCAATGAGCCTATTATCAGGCAGGTATTCATTGCGGGCAACCATGAGCAGGATGACCTGGAGCGCAAACTGTATGTGATTCGCAAGATTACTGAAAAGAAAGTCCGCGAATCAACCATTGAAGGAAAAAGCTTTTTTTATCTGGTAAGCCTTTCAACACGCACCATGATCTTCAAGGGAATGTTTACGCCTGAACAACTGGCGCATTATTACACCGATTTTCAGGATGCCCGGTTTGAAAGTGCCATTTGCGTTGTGCATTCCCGCTTCAGCACCAATACTTTTCCCACATGGAGTCTTGCCCAGCCATTCCGCTACCTGGCGCACAACGGCGAGATTAACACCATAAAAGGAAACAGGTTGTGGATGCAGGCACGAGAGTCACTGTTAAAAACAGATCTTTTTGGCAGCGATTTGCAGAAAGTATTTCCCGTTATTGAGCCCGGCATGAGCGACTCGGCCTCCCTGGACAATGTGCTGGAGTTTCTTGTGCTTACCGGACGCTCATTACCTCACGCTTTGGCCATGCTCGTACCAGAGTCCTTTAACGACAAAAACCCTATCCCTCAAAGCCTGAAGGATTTTTACGAATATTTTTCCACTATTATGGAGCCCTGGGATGGCCCCGCATCACTGCTGTTTTTCGATGGCCGCTATGTGGGAGGCACCCTGGACCGAAATGGCCTGCGCCCTTCCAGGTATCTGATTACCAAAAGCGGATTGATCGTCATGGGTAGCGAAACCGGGGTGCAAAGCTTTGAACCTCAGGAAGTGCAGGAAAAAGGACGACTGAGACCCGGCAAGCTATTGCTGGCAGATACCAAGCTGGGCGTGATTATCAGTGACGAAGAGATCAAAAGTCAGCTGGCCAAAACCAATCCCTACGGTAACTGGCTCCGCGATCATCGTCTGGAGCTGGAAAACATTGAAGTAAAGGAAAGAATGCCTTCTTCCATGGGCGACCAGTACTCTACCTGGGCCAAAATATTTGGCTATACCAAAGAAGATCTGGAGCATATTATCAAACCCATGGCCATGGAGGGGAAAGAACCTACCGGTTCCATGGGCAATGACACCCCTCTGGCTGTTTTGTCAGATAAACCCCAACGTCTTTTCAATTATTTCAAGCAACAATTTGCACAGGTTACCAATCCTCCCATAGACCCCATACGCGAAGGTTTGGTAATGACCCTGACAAACTATATCGGATCGGTAAATAAAAACCTCCTTGAGGAATCTCCCTCCCTTTGCAAGCTCATTAAATTTAAGAGTCCGGTGGTTACCAATACCGATCTGGGAAAAATGAAAAATCTGGTTGACACTGAATTTGCCCATATGGTTTTACCTATGGTATTTAATCCCAAAGGTGAAGACCGGGCTCTGGAAGAAGCACTGGCCAATCTTTGCAGGGATGCTGAAAATGCGGTGGATAGCCATGTAAACTTCCTCATTTTATCCGACCGGGATATCAACCCGGCCTATGCCCCCATTCCTTCATTGCTTGCCGTAGCCGCAGTGCATCATCATCTGATCAAAGCCAAAAAGCGGATGCAGGTGGGGCTGGTTGTTGAATCCGCTGAACCCCGTGAAGTAATGCACTTTGCCCTTTTGCTGGGCTATGGAGCAAGCATTATCAACCCTTACCTGGCTTTTGCCGCCATAGATGATATGGTGAAAAAAGGGGACATCAGATTAGAATACCGAAAAGCAAGGGAAAACTATATCAAAGCCCTGGATAATGGCATATTGAAAGTGATGTCAAAAATGGGCATTTCCACCCTCAGATCGTACCATGGAGCGCAGATTTTCGAATGCCTTGGCGTTGATCCTCATGTTGTGAACAACTATTTCAATGGCACTGCATCGCGGATTGGGGGTATCGGATTAAAGGAGATTGCCTTTGAAGCTGCCCTGCCTCATAAGCAGGCTTTTGGTTCCATGAGTGAAAACGGATCGTGGCGACCTGCCACCGAGGGTGTCTATGCCTACCGGGTAAACGGAGAACACCATGCATGGAATCCCGAATCCATTAGTCTTTTGCAATGGGCAACCAAAACGAACAACTATGCCAAATACAAAGAATACGCGACCCTGGTAAATGAGCAGAACAGGAAACCTGCATTTTTACGCGGATTCCTCAATTACAGGAAACAACAGCCCGTGCCCCTTGAAGAGGTAGAACCTGTTGAGTCAATTACACGACGATTTGTTACAGGAGCCATGTCCTATGGTTCCATCAGCAAGGAAGCCCATGAGGCACTTGCTATGGCCATGAACTATATCGGTGGTCGTAGCAACACCGGGGAAGGTGGAGAAGACCCTGAGCGTTATCGCCCGCTAACCGGAGGGGAAAATAAGCGAAGTGCTATCAAGCAGGTGGCCTCAGGAAGATTTGGTGTTACCATTGACTACCTGGTCAATGCCGATGAACTCCAGATCAAGGTAGCCCAGGGAGCTAAGCCCGGTGAAGGAGGACAGCTGCCCGGATTCAAGGTGAACGAGGTAATTGCCCGACTGAGAAATTCAACACCGGGTATTACCCTGATATCTCCCCCTCCTCACCACGATATTTATTCCATTGAAGATCTGGCACAATTGATTTTTGATCTGAAAAATGCAAATCCCACAGCCCGCATAAGCGTAAAGCTGGTCTCCGAATATGGAGTAGGTACCATTGCCGCCGGTGTAGCCAAAGCAAAAGCAGATTTGATTACCATCAGTGGGTTGGAAGGAGGAACCGGTGCAAGTCCGGTGAGCTCCATAAAACATGCAGGCTTACCTGTGGAGCTGGGTATTGCCGAAGCCCATCAAACCCTGGTGATGAACAATCTGCGAGGCAGGGTGAAGCTGCAGACCGATGGCCAGCTTAAGACCGGGCTCGATGTGGTGCTTATGGGAATGCTTGGGGCTGAAGAATTTGGTTTTTCTACTGCTGCACTGATCAACCTGGGATGCATCATGATGCGAAAATGTCACCTCAACACCTGTCCGGTAGGAGTGGCCACTCAGGATGAAAATCTAAGAAAACGATTTTTGGGAAAAGCAGAATACGTGGTCAATTTTTTTCAGTTTATAGCGCAGGATGTGCGGGAAATAATGGCGGAGATGGGGGTGCGGAAGTTTGATGACCTGGTGGGCCGAAGCGACCTGCTGGAGGCCAGAACAGATATCAGTTATCCCAAAGCAGCCACGGTGGATGTGTCAAAGTTGATATATTTCCCGCCACAATCCAGGACCCATGACCTGAGATTTACCCATCCCCAAAACCATCACATCGATGAGGTAAAAGATCTGAAACTTATTAAACTTGCAGAAAAGGCCATCGCAAGCAGAGACAAGGTATGGATATCGGATGGCATAAAAAATACTGACCGTGCTGTTGGCACCATGCTATCAGGATACCTTGCCAACAGGCTGAGAGGAGAAAAGCTTTCGGAAGATAGTCTCAATGCACGTTTCAGCGGGTCGGCAGGGCAAAGTTTCGGGGCATTCCTGGCCAGTGGACTTACCTTCCGGCTTGAAGGGGATGCCAATGATTATTTAGGCAAAGGCCTGTCGGGGGGTAAAATTATCGTAACACCCCCTGATGGCAGCACTTTTGCTCCCGAAGATAATATCATCATTGGCAATACCGTGCTCTACGGTGCCACCTCGGGAGAACTGTATGTGAGAGGAATGGCAGGAGAACGGTTTTCGGTGCGCAACAGTGGGGCGCTGGCCGTATGCGAAGGGGTTGGCGACCATGGTTGCGAATACATGACCGGAGGAAGGGTGGTGATACTGGGACCCACGGGAAGAAACTTTGCCGCGGGTATGAGCGGAGGAATCGCCTGGGTGCTGGATGTAAAAGGAGACTTTGAGTATTTCTGCAACAAAGGGTTAGTGGAAACAGGGCCACTGGAAGATATGACGGATATAAAAGAAGTGCAACAGCTCATCTCGAATCACCTGCTTTACACCAAAAGCCTGCTGGCAGAAAAGATTCTTGTAAACTGGGAAACCTATGCAGGCAAATTTGTAAAGATTATTCCGCTTGAATACAAAAAAGTAATGAAGGAGATGCAATTAAAGAGCATCAGGGAGAAGCTGGAACTCTCTGAAGATACCCCTCAACATCAGTATTAATCATAAATTGACAAGATATGGGAGACCCGAAAGGATTCATCAATATACCCCGAAAAGAAAGTGGCAATCGTCCGGTACAGGAACGAATCAATGATTATGGAGAGGTGGAGCAAACCCTCAATGACCACGACCGCAAAGAACAAGCCGCAAGATGTATGGACTGCGGCATCCCGTTTTGCCAGTGGGCATGCCCGGTTATGAACAACATGCCTGAGTGGCAGGATGCCATTTACAAAGATGACTGGAAGCTGGCCATCGACCTTCTGCATGTTACCAATAATTTTCCTGAGTTTACGGGCCGAATTTGCCCGGCACCCTGCGAAACAGGATGTGTGCTTGCCTTGCATGAAGAGCCCGTGACCATAAGAGAAAATGAAGCAGCAGTGACCGAAAAAGCCTTCGAGAGGGGCTATATTGTGCCCCAACCTCCTCTTGTGAGAACCGGGAAAAAAGTGGCCGTTATTGGCTCCGGACCGGCAGGACTTGCCTGTGCCGACCTGCTCAACAAAGCAGGACACAGCGTTACCGTATTTGAAAAAGACGAAACTCCGGGAGGACTGCTCCGCTATGGCATTCCCGACTTCAAGCTGGCAAAAAACGTGATCGACAGACGCCTGGATGTGCTCAAGAAGGAAGGATTGATGATCCAAACCGGCGTTGAAGCAGGAACAGACATTACAGCAAAACAGCTTAACGATGAGTTTGATGCCATTTGCATTGCCGTGGGAGCTATGAAAGCCCGCGACCTTCCCGTTGAAGGACGGGAGCTTGAGGGGGTGCATTTTGCCATGGATTTTCTTAAACAGCAAAATAAAATGGTCAGTGGAACACAATTCTCCGCTGAAGAAAGAATTTCTGCACAAGGTAAACATGTGCTGGTTATCGGTGGTGGCGATACCGGCTCTGACTGCGTTGGAACTTCCAACAGGCAAAAGGCTGCGTCCATTAAGCAAATTGAGATTCTTCCCGAGCCGCCACTGAAGCGCGATATCAACAATCCATGGCCATACTGGGCTAAAGTGCAGAAAACTTCAAGTTCCCATGAAGAAGGCTGTCAAAGAATGTGGAATGTTTTGACCCAAAAATTTGTGGGGCAAAACGGAAAAGTAAAAGCTGCTGAGATTGCTGAGGTTGAGTGGACTCCTGGAAGCAACGGAAATATGGAGATGAGGGTGGTGCCGGGTTCAGAAAGGACCATACCTGTTGATCTTGTCCTGTTGTCTATGGGGTTTGTGCACCCGGTGCAGGAGGGATTGCTTAATGATATGGACATGAAGTATACCCACCGCGGAAACGTGATGGTAAAACCCAACAACCAAACCCATTTTGAGAAAATATTTGCTACCGGCGACAGCATCCTCGGGGCAAGCCTGGTGGTCAATGCCATTGCATCAGGCAGGAAAACAGCGAAGGCCATCCTTGAATTTCTGGAAGTGAATAAGGAAAAAAGTACTTCTTAAAAAGAGGATGTTTACATACATTTCCGTTGATTTCTCTGGAACTTTTTTTTCATCCCGGTAAAAATTAATGTAAGTATTGACAAGGGCTTTGTGCATGTTGTCCGGAATCTTGTTTTTCGGCTGATGAATTTGCTGGCAGGATAGGTTTTAGTTAAAACATAGGGTTAATTTATTTTTCATGAGCTTAATCATCCGTTTTGGGTGTAGTTGCTATTATGGGTCATCGGTTTTGTTACATGCCGAACTGGTTCCTGGCTGTTGTTATTGAACGGCAGTCTCCCAATTAAGTAATATTAACTAATGTTATGTATCATGAAAAGAACACTTTATACACTTACCATCTTACTTTTTGTGCAATTAGCATCAGCACAGCAACGAACGGATACGTATGACGCGCTCATTGCGCGGGAAAAACCTGAGGCTGAATCTGCTGACCGACAACAGCTGCCTCATCCATCACACTTCAGCACGAGTATGTACGAAAATCCAATCCATGACCAGACTACCATTGCGGGTGGTGAAAAAGGATGGGCTGATTCAGAAAGCAGATTTACCAACATGGATTTTGACCCTGCGCAGGGCAGCTACCAGGGTGCAGTGAGTGCAACGTATACCTCGGGTGATATTGCCACCGATTTTGGTGAGCCCGAAGGCAATGATCAGTCGGATTGTCCCGGCACACTTGTTATAACGCTGCCTGCCGGAGCCATTATTGTAGGGGTAGATGTTCATTATTCCATGACTGCCACGGGAACTGGCTGGATGTCTGATCAGCACTCACGGCTGGTATGTAGCTCAGCAGGGGGGCAGGGGGAATCTTCCTGGATACAGGGCGTTGGTGGTGACCAGGGTACCTTTGAGTATGAAAGGACAGGGCTGGATATTGCCAATAATGTTACCGGGGGAGGAAACGTTACTTTTCAGCTTCATGCTTTCAGGACATTTGGCGGCTCCGGTGACGGTTGTGCCACCGGTCACAATTATGTAGATGATCAAAGCTGGCAAGTTACGGTACATTATATCATGACTTTACCGTTTCATGACGGTTTTGAAGAGCCGGTAGTGGATGCTTCCTGGACGCAATATCTTTTGGGAGAGCGACAAAGTGGATGGAATGTTACTACCAGTCATGCCCACAATTTTGAAACTTCATTGGTTTACGGTTATAGTACTACTATTTCCTCCGATTCATGGATTGTTTCACCTGCCATTCAAACAAGCAATCAGAACCCCGGCCACCTCTCTTTCTGGTATATGATGCGTTTTGTAACCTATTATACCTACTCCGGTCTCTGGATCTCTGACGGCAGTCCTGATCCGCAAGATGGAGACTTTGTGGAGGTTTTTGAATTCGATGAAGACATGGTAAGCTTGGTCTGGCAACATTTTGCCCTGGATTTGGATGAATACACGGGAGGTCA
>SLPR01000224.1 GCA_007131895.1 Bacteroidales bacterium
CAGGATTACCTTTGCCATGGGGCTCTGTATTTCGTTTCCGGCTACATCGCCTCGCAGGGCAAGGGGTATCAAAGCCAGTCCCGCGGTCAGGGCCGTCATCAAAATAGGGTTGAGCCTGTCTGCAGAGCCGGTAAGAATGCTGTCGGACAGAGATGTGCCTTCACTTTCCAGTTTCTGATAACGTCCGATAAGTAAAATCCCATTACGGGTGGCAATACCAAACAGGGTAATAAAACCGATGATGGCCGGAATGCTGAGCACGTTCGAGGTTATCCAGATGGCAAACACGCCACCAATAAGAGCAAGAGGGAGGTTGATCAGCACTACCCCTGCTACTTTCAAATCTTTAAACTCCTGAAACAGCAAAAGAAAGATTACACCAATGGCCAGTATGGAGGTGAGCAATAATATCCTTGTTGCCGCTTCTGCACTCTCAAACTGACCGCCAAACTCAATGCGATATCCTTCGGGCATGTCCACCTCTTCAGCAATCCGTGCCTTGATCTGGTCTACTGCCTTTGTGAGGCTTCCACCTGAAACATTTGCCGATACTACCAGCTTGCGTTGTACATTTTCGCGGCTGATGGTATTAGGCCCACTGGCAGAGACAATATCGGAAACTTCGGAAAGCGAGACATATTTTCCGTCAGCGGTTTGTATCAGGGCATTCTTAAGGCCTTCTATATTATTGGTGTAATCAGGTTTTAGCCGAAGAATAAGATCGAAACTGCGTTGTCCTTCGTAAATTTCCGTCATCTTTTCTCCTGCAAAAGCCCATTCCACGAAGTTGGTAAATTCCTGCACCGTTATTCCGTAATAAGCCAGGCGTTCCCTGTTGGCTCGCACCTGCAGCTGGGGTACTTCAATCTGTTCCTCAGTGGTGACATCTACCAGGTTGGGAATATCGCCGATTGCCGCTTCAATGCGTTTGCCGGTAAGGTAAAGAGTACTCAGATCATCGCCAAATATTTTTATGGCAATATTGGCGCGTGTTCCTGATATCATGTGGTCGATGCGATGGCCCAGTGGCTGCCCGACAGTGAAAGCAACCCCGGGCACCGAGGCCAGTTTTTCGCGCACATCCTCCATGAATACCTCACGGGGTCTGTCAAGAAGCTGGAAATTGATGTCAATCTCGGCACTGTTGGTGGCTTGTGAGTGTTCGTCCAGCTCACCTCTGCCGGTGCGGCGTGCTGTTCCGGTAACTTCCGGAATCGTTAGCACAGCTTTTTCCAGCATGATTCCCACTTCATTGCTCATGTCCAGCGAAATGCCCGGCTGGCTTACGGCACTGATAGTGAGGGCTCCCTCATTAAATTCGGGAAGAAAGCTTCGGCCCATATTGAGTAAAACCAGCAAAGCCATCAGAAACAATGCTAAGGAACTCCCAATAAGTATCTTTTTGTGTTGAAGGGCTCTCGCCAGCGAGGATTTGTACCAGCGGGCCAGATTCCGGCTGAGCCAGGGTTCTTTGGTGGCTTTTTTCAGATACTTTTCATCAGTCAACAGATAATAGCTCAAAACGGGAGTCAGGGTCATGGCCGTCAGCAAAGAGGCTGCCAGCGACACAATGTAGGCTATTCCCAGGGGTTGCAGCATACGACCTTCCATTCCCGAAAGGAAGAACAGGGGTATAAATGCAACAATGATGATAAGTGTTGCCTTGATGATGGAAGATCGGATCTCTTTGGAAGTGTCAAAGACGATTTTCAACACCGGGGTGCGCTGCTCCGGGGGAAGCAAAATGTTGCGCCGAAGGTGCTTATACACATTTTCTACATCAATAATGGCATCGTCTACCAGCGAACCGATGGCGATGGCCATTCCGCCAAGGCTCATGGTATTGATGTTGAGATTGAGCAGATGCAGCACTATGATCGCAGATAATAAGGATATAGGTATCGCAATCAGTGAAATGATGGTGGTTCGGAAGCTCATGAGAAACAAGAGCAGGATAATGATAACCAGCACGGCTCCTTCCAGCAACACCTTTTGCACATTGTTGATGGCCGTTTCGATAAAGTCGGCCTGCCGGAAAATAGAAGTGTCGATGATTACATCCGGCGGCAGGGAAGCTCTCAGGTCGTTGATATTGTTTTCAATGGCCTCGGTGAGTTGAATGGTATTGGCATTGGGTTGTTTGGATATAGAGATGATAACTGCAGGAGTGGCATTTTGTGAGCCGTGGCCCATCTTAACGGCGGCTCCGATTTTCACTTCTGCCACATCATTCACACGCACCGGTTTGCCATTGATATGCTTAATGAGAGATGCTCCCAGTTCGTCCAGGTTGTTGGTCCGGGCCATTCCC
Source organism: Bacteroidales bacterium (assembly GCA_007131895.1). Lineage (GTDB taxonomy): Bacteria > Bacteroidota > Bacteroidia > Bacteroidales > UBA7960 > SKVR01. Next base: position 2,312 of record SLPR01000224.1, read on the forward strand.
CTTACCACAAATTCATTTCCATATTGGCGGATTACACTCCCCTGCGAGTTTTGACTGATGCCCCTGCAAACCGCTTCCAGTTCGCTCATGCTTACGCCATAATGCATCATGCGCTGTGGATCGGCCAGTACCTGGTATTGTTTGTAATCGCCACCAATAATGGTTACCTGTGCCACGCCGGGGGTGGCCATCAGTACTGGTTTGATATCCCAGTCGGCCATGGTACGTAAATCAAGCATGCTTGTACTGTCGGCCTGCAGCCCCAGAAACACCACCTCTCCCATTACGGAAGTTTGCGGAGCCAGAATGGGAGACCCTACTTCTGAAGGAATCAACGGGGAGACCTCTACCATTTTTTCACTTACAATCTGCCGGGCTCTGAAAATATCTGTTCCCCAGTCAAATTCCACCCACACAAACGAAAATCCCTGGGAAGAAGCAGATCTTACCCGGCGTACATCGGTAGCTCCGTTTACAGCCGTTTCAATGGGAAAGGTAACCAGTCGTTCCACTTCTTCAGCAGCCATGCCATGTGCATCGGTCATTACTACCACCGTGGGGGCTGTGATATCGGGAAAAACATCCACATCCATGCGCGATGCAATCTGGATTCCACCCACCATCAGCACTACGGCCAGCAAAATCACCAGCAGTCTGTTATCGAGAGATAATTGTAATATTTTGTCTAACATACTATCTCCTAATTTTAATGAACGTGACCTGAATGAGGATCGATATCGCC
>SLPR01000480.1 GCA_007131895.1 Bacteroidales bacterium
GGGTGCTTCCCTTATGGTGTTCAACAACACACGGGTTGTGCAGGCGCGGTTGCTGTTTCGAAAGTCCAGCGGAGCATGGATTGAGATTTTCTGCCTGGAACCGGCAGGGGCTATCCGTGATATTCAGCTGGCCTTTCAGGACCGGGAAAAGAGCAGCTGGTTTTGCCTGGTGGGCAATGCTAAAAAGTGGAAACACGGGCCACTGGAGCTCAGGGTGGATAAAAACCTTACCCTTTCCGTAGAAAAAGGAGAAAGGGTACGGGATGGCTACATCATCCATTTTCAATGGAACAGCGGGCAATCCTTTGCTGAAGTATTGGAAATGGCAGGTAAAACGCCTCTTCCACCCTACATTGGACGCAAAGCAGAAGAAGATGATAAGCACCGCTACCAGACCATCTTTGCACGCCATTCGGGTTCGGTAGCGGCTCCCACCTCGGGTTTGCATTTTACCGACAAGGTAATGGAATCATTAGAGGAGCAGGGCATTGAAAAAACTTATGTAACGCTGCACGTAGGGGCGGGAACCTTCAAACCCGTATCTTCCGATACCATTGGCAACCACGAGATGCACCACGAGCAAATCATCGTACACAAAGAAACCTTACAGGCGCTTCTGAACCATTGCCAGGGCAACATCATCAGCGTGGGAACCACTTCCCTGCGCACCCTCGAAAGTTTGTACTGGCTGGGGGTGAAACTGAAAAACGGATACATCATCCCCGAAAGTGGCTTCGTCATTGATCAATGGGAACCCTACGCGAAAAGCGAACACAATACCCTATCACCGGCAGAGGCCATGGAAACCCTCCTGGAATATATGAGCCGGAATGCAATGACCCATATCCATGGAGAGACCTCCCTTATCATTGTACCGGGATACAAAGTGAGAATGGCCAACGTGCTTGTGACCAATTTCCATCAGCCAGGCAGCACACTGTTGTTGCTGGTTGCCGCATTCTGTGGACAAGACTGGAAAAAAATCTATGATTTCGCCCTGGACAACGACTTCAGGTTTTTAAGCTATGGCGACAGTTGTTTGTTGTTCAGGAATGACGGCCAGTAGGTCATGCATTGATGCGATAGCTACTGCAGCCTGCACGCATACATCCGCGACTCTTCATTCCACGGGTGGTAACCTTGTCCGATATAGCTGAAGCCGTACTTTTCATAATACCCCACATGGTCGGTGCATAAGTAAACATGATCGAATCCACCCTGCCGGGCGTCTTCTTTGGCTTTTTCCATGAGCAGGGCGCCGTATGCATTGCCGCGGTGATGCTCTTCAATAAAGATGGCACAAATCCAGGGGTATAAATCCATACGACTTATAAAATCATTGGTTATCAGTCCGGCGCACCCGATGAGTTCACCCTCTTTTTCCAGCAGATACCAATGCGGGAGGGGTTTGATGGAACCTACCGCATGACTGATACAGTCTTCATAAATAATGGGCGGTACGCCTTTCCAGCATTTCTGGAAGTATTGTATGGCCTTGTCTTTGTATTCAGGGTTCTCCCTGATGGAGATAATTCTCATTTTTCTGATTTTGAAAAGGCAATGTATTTTTTATTCTGATCGGCTACTTCTACCTCTCAGCAACTACAAGCATTTCATAGTCTTCTGTCGTTAAAGCATGTTCCCGGGAGAAAGCACCCAGTCTGGCACCAAAGATGTCAATTTTTGTAAACCCAAGAGTTTTCAACAACCAGGTAATTTCAGCAGGCACATAATACCTTTCATTACACTCTAGCTCTATTTCTATTCCATTATCATCCACCACTTTGGTAATGTTGTAATCCCTGAAAGTCATCAAGTCAAAGTTCTTGCTGTCGTAAGTAGCATTGTCTTCCGTATGTCCTTCGGCATGAAAATCATTGATAGAATGAAACAAAGGAAACAATCCGTTCAACGTGGTAAAAATAAATTTCGAGTGCCCCTTCAATGATTTGGAAACATTTTTAAGAATTTCAAAATTCATTTCGTCGGTTTCCATCAAAGGAAAACCACCCTCACACATCATGATGGCAACATCAAACTGATCTTCATACGGTAAATCCCGTGCATCATGCCTTACAAATTCAACCTGCAATCCGTTTTGTTGTGCCTTTTCTCTTGCTTTTTCGAGCAATGATTCCGACAAATCAATACCTGTAACAAAGTACCCTCTTTTTGATAATTCTATGGAGTGCCTACCGGTGCCGCATCCGACATCAATAATTTTCAGCTTTTTGTTGTGATGGATTTCCTTTTCGATAAAATCACATTCGCCCATTGTTCCCTGCGTGAAGCTTTCGTTATCATACTTTTGCGCATAATTTTCGAACAATGTTTCGTACCATTGCTTTTTCTTCATATTTTCCCGTTTTGGATTCATAACCTTTCTTTTCAGACCTTACCGGCCTGAAAAGAAAGGTACTGATTTACTTTTCTCACCGGGCCTCACGGACGCAGCGTACGCTGAAGCCGGCTCCCTTATCACCATAACCCCTGTCTACACTATAGTAACCATGGTAGATATACCAGCCAAAGCCGGCTTCCTCAGAGATTTCAGAAGAAGACCAGAACAAGGCTTTGGCACCCATGGTGTTGTCGCGCCAGGCAGCCGTGATTTTTCATTGTCAGATAGTTTGGCTGTTATTAAAGTGCAAATATCTTGATATCTGTTTAAGAACCGAACCGCAGGCAGCCTTGTCTAAAACCAGACACAACCTGTTGTACATCATTAAAAATATTTCAAAAATAAATATAAAAAACAATTATTGGCTGTTTTTTACAGAAAATACCGGGAGACTCTCACAGCAAATTGCGATACGACCCTTTTATCTGGGATAATACCACCCCCACAAATACAATAGCAAGACCTGCAATATCCATCGTTTGTACGGTATCCCCAAAAGCCAGCCACGCCATGAACATGGTTACGGGAGGGCCAAGGTAAAACAAACTGGCTACGCGGGTAGCGTCGATGCGTTCGATCAACATCCACATCAAACCATACGCTCCCAATGAAACGGCAAGAATCAGCCAAACCATGGTATAGATA
>SLPR01000393.1 GCA_007131895.1 Bacteroidales bacterium
GGTAGTGAAAGCTGTTAAACTCAATGAAAAATATGTCCCCCCTTATGGTCATGGTGCTGCTCTTTATATCCGCCCGTTGCTTATCGGTACGGGTGTTCAGGTAGGTGTTAATCCTGCAAAGGAATACCTTTTCCTGGTGTTTGTAGGTCCTGTAGGTCCGTACTTCAAAGAAGGTTTTAATCCTGTAACAGTGCAAATTGTAAGAGACATTGACAGAGCCGCTCCCCTGGGTACAGGTCATATAAAGGTAGGTGGTAACTATGCAGGAAGTCTGAGAGCTACTGAAAGAGCCAAAGCAGAAGGATTTGCTGCCGTGCTGTTTCTTGAGGCAAAAGAAAAGAAATACATTGACGAGGCAGGCCCGGCCAACTTTTTTGCCATTCAGGGCAATAAGTATATCACTCCCAAATCTGAATCCATATTGCCTTCTATTACCAACAAGAGCCTGATGCAACTGGCCCAAGACATGGGAATGGAAATTGAACGCAGACCTGTAGCTGTGGAAGAACTGTCTGGCTTTGATGAAGTGGGTGCCTGTGGTACAGCTGCTATCATTTCTCCCATTGGAAAAATTGTAGAACGTGAAAGCGGGAAAGTCTATGAATTCTGTAAAGATGGTAAAGCAGGCCCGGTGTCTGAAAAGCTCTACAGAAAATTGCAGGATATTCAGTACGGTATCGAACCCGATCCGCATAACTGGGTCACTATACTTGACTAATCTGTTGGAATACAATACAACAATAGAAAAGGCTGCCCAATTGAGGCAGCCTTTTTTATTGTTGATACCGAAATGTAAACGGTTCTTTAATCAATAATCTCTTTATCCCTGAGCAGCTGCTCCATTTCTTTTTGCATCATGGAAGCTTCAGCAGCTGCAGCTTTTTCAAAATCCTCTTCTGAAGAGGCAAAAATGATGCTGCGCGAAGCATTCACCAGCAATCCGCAATGCCCATTCAGCCCGTTTTCAGCAACGGAGGAAAGGCTTCCCCCCTGAGCTCCTACTCCGGGCACCAGGAGGAAGTTATCGGGCGCCACAGCCCTTATATTCCTTATCATCTCTCCATGGGTAGCACCCACTACAAACATGAGCTGGCTCTGATGGCCGGCAGCCTGAATGGATTTTTCCATCACCGCTTCATAAAGCTTTTTGCTTTCGGTGGTTGTATTGTCAGGATATTCCGCTGAGGTATGTAATTTTTGAAAATCTCCGGAGCCTGCATTTGAGGTCAATGCCAACACTATGGTCCATTTATCCTTGTAGCTGAGAAAAGGCTCCAGCGAATCCATTCCCATGTAAGGACTTACAGTAACTGCATCAAAATTCATCCTTTCGAAAAAGGCTTTTGCATACATGGCCGCTGTATTACCAATATCTCCCCTTTTGGCATCTGCTATGGTAAATACGGAATCTGACAGCCCCTGAATATAATCCATGGTTTTTTCAAGACTTGCCATTCCTTTGCTCCCCAAAGCTTCATAAAACGCAAGATTGGGCTTATAGGCTATTGTGTAAGGCAGGGTGGCATCAATAATTCTCTTGTTGAATTCAAATACAGGATCCTCCAGCTGCATCAAACTGGATGGAATTTTAGCGATATCACTATCCAATCCCACACACAGAAATGATCTTTTAGATTTGATTAATTGTACAAGCTCGGACTGGTTCATAAAACGCAATTATCAGGCGACACCTTCTTTCATTTTCTCGGCATTCTCGGCCATTTTCAGCGCATCGATAATCTCTTCTATTTCTCCGTCCATAATGGCTGACAAATTATATAGTGTAAGACTGATGCGGTGATCAGTAACCCTTCCCTGCGGATAATTATAGGTACGTATTTTGGCAGATCTGTCGCCGGTAGAAACCATTGTTTTCCGTTTGGAGGCTATCTCATCCAGGTACTTTTTATATTCCATGTCAAAGAGCCTTGTGCGAAGTACCCCCATCGCTTTGTCAAGGTTTTTGAGCTGCGATTTCTGATCCTGGCAGGTAACTACCAGCCCGCTGGGGATGTGGGTTAAGCGCACGGCTGAATAGGTGGTATTTACCGACTGACCTCCCGGACCGGAAGAGCAATAGGTATCTTTACGGATATCGCTGGGCTTCAGGTCTATATCAAACTCATCAGCTTCGGGCAATACAGCAACCGTAGCTGCAGAAGTATGCACCCTGCCCTGGGTTTCGGTCTGGGGTACCCTTTGCACACGATGCACTCCTGATTCATATTTCATGGTACCGTAAACTTTATTGCCGGAAACATTCAATACTACCTCTTTATACCCCCCGGATGTTCCTTCGTTCATATCAACAATCTCCGTTTTCCAGCCCTTCTTTTCGCAATACTTAAGGTACATGCGGAACAAATCGCCCGCGAAGATGGCTGCTTCATCACCCCCGGTTCCGGCACGTATCTCCACAATGGCATTTTTGCCGTCCTGGGGATCGGAAGGTACCAAAAGTAGCTTCACCTGCTCCTCAAGATTGGATTGTCTTTCTGTCAGTTCGTCAAGTTCAAGTTTTGCCATTTCCCGAAACTCTTCATCCTTTTCATTGGCAAGCATCTCTTTGGACGACTTAATGTTATCCATCACATTTTTGTACTCATGGTACACTTCCACAACTTCCTCAAGGTCTTTGTATTCTTTGTTGAGCTGTATATAGCGTTTCATATCACTGATTACATCTGGGTCAGTGATTTGTTGTGCAACTTCTTTAAACCTGCTGTTGATAGCTTCTAGTTTATCTAATAACATACAATTATACTTAATACGGGTTAATCACCGGCGGAGAATCTTTCAGTAAGATTTCAAAACGGTGTATTATCAGAAAATGATTTATTTAAAATACTGGAGTAATAGCCTGTAAAACCAATACAGGAGGATTTGCTCAGGAAAGCTTTCAACTTTTAACAAAGCAAAATACTCATGCGCCCGGTTATGAATCCAGGCTGCAAAATTACTAAAAAACAGTGGTATTACAATTGGTATTTGAAATTCCCTTCTGCTGATTCAATCGTTAATTTTTTTCCGGAGTATTTCTGGCA
>SLPR01000424.1 GCA_007131895.1 Bacteroidales bacterium
ATACTCCTCCTCCAGGCTTTTAGCGGCATACAGATACATGGCCACACTCTAAGATTGTCAGTCCAGGCCAATGGGTTTTTAAAGTTTGAATTTATTCAACCATTTGGTTGCCAAGGCAGCATTTTTAAATTGCCAGAAGGCTTCATTCTTTGTTGTTGCCTGCGATTTCCAGCTGTTCTGGCTAAAGCCATACGCATCAGTAATAATGTTGTGTTTTTTACGCCATAAGGGCTTTGTAAGGGCCCTGTAAATAGATGCTTTTTTTTGCGCCCTGGGGAAATGTTTCTTATTGCCATCCTCATAGGCAAATGTCCAAAGCTTCTTGGTTTGTATCTTCCCGGCTTGCCACAGGTTAATTACAGCAGCACTTGTCTCTTCATTCCGCCGATGTTTTGTGTATTCCCCGGCGGGATTATGGGTAATTACCAGGTCATATTGCCTTGATGGCAACAACTGCATGATTAAATCTTCTATAACCTTTTTCTCAACAGGTTCCTGATCTGGTCCATCATCAAGATTGCCCATTGCCCCCTCTACTCTTAAAACGCTCAGAGCCTGGTAAAACTTTTGCGACCGGTCTTTATCATCGGCACGGCAAAGACTGACAATAAAGTAATTCCAGTGGGGATTACTGATTATTGTGCCTCCGGCCCAAAGCGTTTCATCATCGGGATGTGCAACTATAATGGCAACTAGCTTCATTTCGTTTCATAAAGGATTTAACTACGTAGATATCTGAATCCATATCATTAGAAGTCGGGTAAAAAATTATTTTGATAACCTAAACCTATTGCTGTTTCAAAAATTCCTTTTTGGCAGGGTTTTCAGAAGTCGCATATTGTTCCATTGTAAAACGCGCCATCAGATAGCTGACCGTTGACTCAGCCCCCTGGTTAAGGTTTATATTATTCTCTTCAAGACCATCATAACAGCCACCGGTGCATGGGTTATAAACAATCTGATGCAGATGGTTCTGTCCTAAAAACCAGTTGAAAGCTGTTTTCATTTTATCTTGATAGTCAACCACTCCCAACTCTTCGTAGAACTTGCTCAACGTCAGAATGGTATAAGCAACATCAATGGGTTGTTCTCCAAAGCCCAGCGCTTTTTCGCCCTTTTGCAGCCAGTTCTGGTTTGATATTACCTGTATGCCATTTTCGTCAAAAGTTTGAGACAATAAAAAATCCAGGGATGCTTTGGCAATATTTTTATAACCAGGTTCTTTGGTTACCAGCCAGGCATATAGCATGGCTTCGGGCAGAATGCTGTTGGCATAGGTTAGATAACTTTCAAACCACTCCCATTTCTTGCCAGATTCGTGCCTGTACATTTGCTCCAAACGATACGAAAGTGTTTTAATGAGGTCATAAACTTCCTGATCCTTGAAAGCAGTGAAAGAATGATACAAGCCTTTGATAGCAAAGGCCATTGCCCTGGTTGAATGAACTGTGCGGATATGGGAAAATGTCCTGTGGAGAATTGTGCGGGCTTCAGAAATCATGGCTTTGGGCAATATCTCATGGAGGGAGATTAAATAACCCAGCGCCCATACAGCCCTGCCAGTGGAATCTTCTAAATTGGCAGCCTTGTTTTGTTCGGTAAACTGGTGATGCTTATCCATATAATTAAGGAAATCACCGGATGGTTGCAGGCATCGTCTGATAAATCTCAGATATGCATCTATTTTTTCCACATGCGAATTATCACCTGCCAATTTGTAATGCATACATAAAGCAATCATTGCTCTTGCATTATCATCGATGGTGTAGCCCGAATCCATATCGGGCTGGTTTAATTTTGCAAACTGAACAATTCCTGTTGTGGTAGTCATTTGCTTTACATGCTCCAGGTTAATCTCAGGCAGATTATATTTCAGTTTAATTTTTCCATCACTCAAATTTTCAAACATCGCAGCATGCGCTATGGCGGAGTTTTCCCATGCAGTAGAAACTATTTTTTGCAAAGAATTGACACTTAAATGTTTTCGCAGGGGTTTGTCATTCAGCAACCGTATTACTTCTGTGCCCAGTTGTGTGGGGTTGCGAAAGTCAATGATAATTCCCGTATCCTGGGTCAGCAGTTCACGGGCATGCGGAATAGGGGTGGAAATAATGGGGCAGGCGCAACTCATGGCATAGACAAAAGTGCCACTTACGGCCTGAAGAGGATCATTGGTGGTAAAAAGATAAATGTCGGTTAACTGCAGGTAATCCAATAATTCGGGCAATGCAAGGTATTTGTTTACAAATCTTACATGATTTTGAAGACCAAGTTCATGTACTTTTTGTTCAAGGCTTTTCCGGTATACTTCTCCATCATTTTTCACTACTTCGGGATGTGTTTTCCCTATCACCAGAAATAAGGTTTCAGGAAATTTGTTCACAATAGCAGGTAAGGCTTCAAGGGTGGTTTCAATGCTTTTTCCTGCACTAAGCAGGCCAAAGGTTGTTAGTACTTTTCTTCCGTTAAGATCAAATTTCCGCTTCAAATATTTCTTGTCTAAATGACTAACCAGGTGGGTCCCATGGGCTATAACAGAAATTTTTTCTTCCTGCAATTCATAATCATGGGTCAGGATACCGACCGAATTGTTCGTCATTACAATAATTTCGTCACAAGCCTTTGCGATATGCTGTATTTTACGTTTTAATATTTCGTCGGGATGGGACAATACGGTATGAAAAACAATGACAACAGGCCTGGCGATTTGGTGCAAAAAATCCAGGAAGGCCTGTTCTTGTTTAGCAAAGAATCCAAACTCATGTTGTATCAACACCATTTCAATGTCTGTATCCTCATTGATAGCAGAAGTAAGCTTTTCATAACCGGCAGCTCTGGACGTTTTAAGGGTATATTTTACTTCGGGCGGATAAACAAAATTCTCCTCACCTGATTCAAGTGCACAAACTTTGGTAGAAAAAGAATGGCTGAACTTGTTGTTAAATGCCTTCAGCAGGTCATTCGAATAATTGGCTATTCCACATTCCCGGGGAGGATAGGAGGTAATCAATAATACCTCTGCCAGCTTTGGGA
>SLPR01000165.1 GCA_007131895.1 Bacteroidales bacterium
ATTATGAGTAAATATGCCATTACTGCGTTCTTTCTCTTTATTTCAGTAGGTCTTTTTGCCCAGGATTGCGATTTGTATGTCCCCATGGAAGAAGGCAAAGGTTTTCAATACCAGAATTTCAACAGGCGCGACCGCCTGGAAGGGGTCAATGAAGTCATCATCAGAGAAGTCAACAGAAAATCGGATCGCACAGAGGCTGTAATGCAGGCCAGGTATTACGACAGCCGGGAAAGGTTGCAGCACGAGGGAGAATACATGATAACCTGCAGAGGCAATGAGCTTATCATCGACATGCAATCCATAATGGATCAGGCACAAATGGAATCCTTTGAAGGGATGGAAGTAAACCTTACCACAATTGACAATCTCACTATCCCGGGAAATATAAGTATTGGAGACAAACTTCCTGACGGAAAAATGGAAATGAAGGTCAGCATGGGAGGAAGAACCATGTCGGAAATGAACTTCACCACACGAAACAGAACCGTGGAGGCGAAAGAAACCATTACCACCCCTGCAGGTACTTTTGAGTGCTATAAAATCACTTACGAAAACGTAATGGATACCCGCACCATGGGAATCAGTCGCAAAACCACCACCAAAGGGGTGGAATACTTCTCACCCGGAGTGGGCAATGTGCGAAGTGAATTTTATGACGACAAGGATCGCTTGCAGAGCTATACGGTGTTAAGCAAGATTTATTAAAAGCCTTTTCTTTTGCGGCTTACCGGTTCTTCAATATTTCTTTCGATACGGTTTCTATTCTCCCCGGTAGAAAAACCGTAGCTGATTTTTAACCAGAGAGGAACAACGGAAGTGAGAATATTTCCCTGGGAATGACTGGAAAAGTCAGCTGCATCGATGTCCGATCCCTGATAGGTTAACTGATTGGCAAAGGGAACTGCACTAACCATCCCTGCTTTGAAGCCTTTGCCCAAATCTTTTTCCAGTGAAACAAAGTACTGCGCTCCTTCATAGTAGTTATCCTGTACATTATTAACCGCACTGTTATACTGAACCACAACGGATGAAGTAAACCCTCTGCCAAGGTCGTAATAGGCCGACATACCAGAAGCTACAGCTATCTGGCTGCGACCTTCCACCCCACTTTCGCGGGCAAAGGCGCCGGGGGCGGTGCGCGCTTCAAAAATCCGCACAAAGGGCTGTATTCCGCCGCGTTGACCCAGGCTCAGTGCCCCTGAGAACTGAATACCCAATTGAGTAATCGCACCCAGGTTGTGGGGCATGCTTTCAAAAACTCCATCAGAATTAAAAACCATCAGCGTATTGACTACATCCGTCATATGGTGGTAAAACAACCGGGTAGACACAAAATGATTCTCAAACCTGCGGTTGTACTCAAGTTCTGCACTGTATCTGAGGGAAGTTCTGAGATGAGAATTGCCCGTACTTATGGAAAAAGGATCTTCAATGATTGAGGAGGAATTTAAGTGGTAAAATCCAGGATAAGAAACCGAAGACCGTCCGGTAAGCTTCAGACTTCTTACGGAAGAAAATTTGTGATGGACAATAAGGTTCGGAAGCCATGTTTTGAAATTCTGCGACAAACCTTCTTCAGTTGCTGAAGCCCGGGAATATTCAAACCGCACTCCCACATGGACTTCCGTATCCCTGAGCTGACTTTGCAAAGTGGCGTAAGCAGCCCGAACCCGATTTTCATAGTCAAAAGATACATTCTCTTGATCTGACAGGCTACTTTGCCGCAATTGCCCTCCGGTCATCAGGCGGAAATTCCGGGAGAGTGGCAGGGTATAGTCCAGTTTTGCCGTTATCACCTGCTGACCAGGATTTACGTGGTTGCTATGATCATAGCCGGTTTCTCCATTAAAAAATCGCACAGAATTGCTCCCATTCATGGCAAAGTACCCTGCATCCACCGAAAGCTCATGCCCAATGGTTTCATCAATTTTGTGGCTATAGTAAACTGAATACAAATTTGCTGTATTCATATCACTATCCTCCTTCGCTGCATTCCATTGAAACGGATCCTCTCCCTCTCTGAACAATTCTGCAACACCACTATGTTCCTGACTGTAAGGGTTATAAAACCCATAAAAATTCAACTGATTTCTGTCGTTGATAAAATAATCCATTCCATAATGAAACTTATGAGACCAGTTTTCCTGCCTTACCTGCTGTAATGAGCGGATTTGCTGTTGTCCTGCCGGGGTTGTATAGTTTCTCACATAGCTTTCTTCAATATCAAAATAACGAAACTCGCCATTATAGGAGGTAAAGAAATTGAATTTCCCTCTGCTGAAATTCAAGCTATAGGAAGGGAAAGAGAATATTTCCGATGAAGAAAGTGGCACTTCTCCGTAAAAATGTCCCTGAAGGCCGGAGTTCTGGTTTTTTTTCAAAACAATATTTATAACCCCATCGGCGGAGGCATCGTATTGGGCTGAAGGATGGGTTATCACTTCTACCTTATCGATGAGAGATGCGTTTAACTGGTTAAGAAAACTTTTGTCATACTCTCTGCCGTTAACAAGAATAATAATATTGCGTTTCCCTTCCAGTGTAACGTTTTGCATCACATCTACATGTACTCCGGGCACCAATCTCAAAATATCGGTACTTGTGTGGGAGGCACGCTCCATGTTTCCGTTCACCAGGTAAGTATTATGGCTGGCAGTTGCCTGGGCCCTTATGCGCCCGGCTTCAATGGTTACTCCTTCAAGCCCGAAACTGGCAGGATTCATTAATACAATTCCCGGATGTAAAGCATTCTCTTTATCCGCTTTAGCTTCAAGAATCAATGTTTCATATCCTATGGCACTGAAACGAAGTTGTAAAGAATCGCCTGCATGAAAGGTCAGCGAAAAAAATCCCTCTTCATTGGATGCAGTGCCCCCTATCAATGTTGTCATGGAAGCATCAAAAAGGGCGATGGTAACATAAGGAATATCTTCACCGGTGGAAGCATCCTGCGTTCGGCCGGTAATCATTTGCCCCTGCAGGGTATTCACAATTATAAGTAAGATAAAAAGAAAAAAATTCCGGAACACG
>SLPR01000283.1 GCA_007131895.1 Bacteroidales bacterium
AACATGATCAGGGCATCGGCTTCTTTCTGTGCTTCTTCTTTAAGAGCAGGATCGAGTCTTACGGCAGTTCTGAGGTTGTCGAACACCATGGTGTTATTTTGCCTGCGGGCACCAATAACAGCTTTCAGGTATGATACACGACCCGACTCAGGAGCGCACTCCAGGTTGGTCATGGCAGCAGCTTCATTTCCAGCCAACAGGTGTGCCAAAGAAACATTATACGTACAGGTGCGTCCGGCATATGAGCTGAGAGCAGCCTGATAATCGCCTTTAGGAATCATGAGTGTACCAACATTGTAATTAACGCGGATTCCCTGACCCTGTGCAGCCTCAAAATAAGACTGTGCATTTTCTTTGTCACCTTTGTGTGCAGCAACTACACCAAGATTGTTAAGTACATGACCATTGTTGGGAGCAAGCTGATTGGCTTTTTCCAGGTCAGCGGCAGCCGCATCTATATCACCTTTTTTCAGGTGTATATATGCTGCATTGTTAAAACCTCTGTAGTCTTGTGGGAAGAGCTGCTGTGCAGATCTGTAAATAGCAAGTTTGGTCTGGTCGTCCTGGGTAAGGGTTGCAGCGTAAAGCAGTTCTTTCACATCAAGCTCTGAAGGATTGGAAGTAGAAAGCGTAGCTATTTCTTCATCCGTTTTCTTGGGTTCAAAAGCGTTGATGACAATCTCACCACGACGAAGGGGTTCCAGAAGTTTTTCAATCTCACCATAAATAACGGTCATATCTTTAATTCTTCTTTCTCTTTCTGCGGGAGCCAGCTGAGAATTGACAATATTGGCAATTGCTTGCTTGTCTTGCAGGTCAGAAGCATTGAGAACTTTCATAAAACCTTCAAAGTCTTCGCCTTTGGCAGTGACCTTAATTTCCGGTCTTGGGAATTCGGTTCTGGTTTCTCTTTCCAGTCTGCGGAAAAGGCTTCTGGTATAATCCTGTACAGCCTTTGCGCGGTTTTCAGACAGTTTTTCGTTGAACGCTACTTCACCTTCAGGAGAAGCCCAGGCATTTACTTCTACAGATTCAATCTCCCATCCCTTCTTAATGAATTCGGTAAGCCGGTCAATTTTTTCTACACTTTCATCCTTGCGGTTCAGGGGAAGTCTCCAGTTAATGTTATGCCTCATATACTCAAAATAGATATTGGCACTTTCCGAAACCCTGGTTACTTTTTCATACCCGTGAGCTGCAAGCGAAAGGTCGTAATCATGCTGGATCCTTTGAGAAGTATTGACAACACCGTCAGCAACTTTTCTCTCAGGCAGGTTGGTTACATCGTCTTCTCTTCCTTCGCGGTAAACTCTGGCTCTGACAAAGAGTTCAGAAACTTCCATTCCTTCTTCAAATGCTATTACATCTGAAAAAGCGAAATTGGTGGCTGAACCACGATTGATAACTGTTCCTTCTCCGGAAGTCTTTTCTCCTCTTAAATAAACAGTTTGAAGGGTTTTTTCGCCACCTTCATAAACAAGTACCGGGGTAAGTTCAACTTTGGCGCGTGCATGGAAATACTTTTCGCTAACACGACCCTTAACATCTACGGCAACATTGCCGCCGTGGTTTTCAAGAGGATTTACCTCAGGAGTGAAGCTTACTTCATCTCCATAATCCCTGATCATCTTGTTTAATCCGCAACTGCCTAAAAAGACTACTGTAATAAGCAATACAGCTAAAAGTTTTACGTTCTTCATAATTTTCAATTTATTATTATTAGTTTTAATCTCTGTTGATTGAGTTTTTTTTGTTAATTTCTTTGCTTAATACTGCTAAAGTCAGCACAAATATATAAAAAAATTGTTTAGTATTTACATTAAATACGTGCTTTGAGGTGCTGAGTTTCGCATTTTTTGATAATTTCTGAGATTTTCTACCTTTTCGGTATACAAAAGTCCAAAGATAGGCAAAAATCGACTGAATCTAACAGAGGTAGTATCAATAAATAATTAATCTATAGTATGTTTTTCTCCGGCCCATTTTGACAGCAAATCCAATATCAGAAAAACCTCATTTCTCTTGATTACACCGCCTGGTTTATCCACAAAATTTATCGTTAACATGTGTCTTCATAAATAGTTAAAAGGCATATCCGGACAATGGTTGCAGCATATACTTTATATTATATAACAAACGGAAACCATAAATGAACCGAGCCATGACAATATCATTGACGCACACACGGATGATTATAATTTGCACCGTGCTGAAAAAACTGCGTTAACTGCTAATTGGCGGGCCCTCCCGCTTGAAAAGCGGGGGCAGGTTATTTGACAATATTAATAAACTTATAAACAGATAAAAAGCGCTGTGTTTTATTTGATAAGACTATACTTTTGCTGTGTTTATATGGTGGCTTTCGGGCTGAATTAATTTGTTCTTCCAGGCATCATAAAATTGATTTTACTATTTCCGCAACACAGCTGGAAGATTTTTTAACTGGCTACTGCAAGGTATTGCTTATTAAAACCGATACTCATCATACTATACTATGCCAAAACAATATTAATAATGAATTCAGGGCAACCTGGCAGAACAATAAACACCTGACAATGCAGCAATTGAACAGTAAACTAAAAAATTATATCAAATTGTTTTGCTGGGAATGAAAATTGTTTTAAATTTGCACTCCTTTTTGCAAGGCCCGTTCGTCTAGGGGTTAGGACGCCAGGTTTTCATCCTGGTAGCAGGGGTTCGAATCCCCTACGGGCTACAATAATTAATAATATTTTCAGAAAAACATACAGTAAAACTTATCAACTATGGCCAACCATAAATCAGCATTAAAAAGGATCAGGTCAAACAATGCCAAAAGATTGCGCAATCGCTATTACGCTAAAACTACCCGTAACGCGGTAAGAAAACTGAGAAATACTTCTGACAAGGCTCAGGCCCAGGAGAGTCTTCCCAAAGTAGTTGCTTTGCTTGACAAGCTGGCCAAGAAGAATGTTATTCACAAGAATAAAGCTTCTAACCTCAAATCCAAATTAACTCGTTACGTAAACAAGTTATAAATAAG
>SLPR01000398.1 GCA_007131895.1 Bacteroidales bacterium
CAAAATCTACATTCTAAAATCTACATTCTCAAAAAGTCTACTCTCTTGTCTCTGGTCACTGGTCTCAATTAAATCACGTCTTCTGCTTCTGCTTCCTGGCGGCAGGAAACAGCACATTGTTCAGAATAAGCCGGTATCCGGGAGAATTGGGAAAAAGATTCAGGTCGGTAGGTGGGTCACCTACAAAATGTCGGTAATCTTCGGGGTCGTGGCCACCATAAAAAGTAAAGGTTCCTTTGCCGAGCGTGCCATGAATGTACCGGGCCTCGTTTTTACCGCGGGTTTCGCCCATGATGGTAACAGTGGGTTTGACAAGGTGTTTTTTGAAAGCAGTGGTTTGCCCCATAAACCCTTTGATGAGGGTTTCATGGTTTTGGGTAAGCATGGTGGGCACAGGATCCCATTTGGCGGAGAATTCAAACAGACTAAAGAAATCGGTACGCTGATCTCTTCCTGTTTTGGGAACGTCGATGTCAGACTTGGCGTATTCAAAGGGGTTGGTTACAATCTGGAAGTTCTGGAATGCAAAGGTACGGTTAAAGTCAAGCTTATCCTGGGCGTTGGGATCCATGGGAGTACCATCGAAAACTTCGTGTACGATGTCCACCCCTTCTGCTGCAAGGGCAATATCGAGGCTTTCGGGGGCGGAGCACATGGCAAACATATAGCCACCGCCGGCAACAAACTGCTGAATGCTCCTGGCTACAGCCAATTTCAGGTCTGCAACGCGGTTGAAACCCTGCTTGCGGGCCATTTCTTCAGCCAGTTGTACATCGCGCTGATACCAGGGGGCATTGCGATAGGCGGCCCAAAATTTCCCGAATTGGCCGGTAAAGTCTTCATGATGCACGTGCAGCCAATCGTAAAGGGGAAGCACTCCTGCCAGAACTTCTTCGTCGTAAATGGCATCATAGGGTATTTCGGCATAGGTAAGGGCAAGGGTAACAGCATCGTCCCACGGCAAGCTGTGTGGCGGGGTGTAAACGGCAATTTTGGGGACTTTGTGCAGCACTATCTCCTCCATATTCACATCGGGATGGGTGACCTCATTGATAATAGAAGCTGCCTGCAAGTCGGCAATTACCTGGAATGAGACACCTCTGATAGCCAGTTCTCTTTCAAAACGACTATGATGAGGGAACATAAAACTACCTCCCCTGTAATTGAGAAGCCAGCTTACTTCTACATCATAGGTTAAAACATAGAATGCTATCCCATACGCTTTCAGATGATTGCTTTGCGTATTGTCCATGGGAATAAAAATGTGGGCGGATTTGGCAGCAAAGGAAAAGGTGAGCAAGAGAGCAAATAGAAATATACTTTTTCGAATAATTCTCATAGTAAGGTCTGTTATTATGCTGTTTATGCATCCGGTGTTTCATTAAGTCGCAGATGGCACATACGCTTTTCAAAAGCTCTCAACACGAAATTTGGCTTTCAGAGCTTTCAGAGTAGAAAAACGTAAAATTACTAATTTTGTTTTGTTTTCGCCCTGCGTCTGTGGGGTTACAAGGATATTTAACAGATAGGTTCATAGCTGTTTAACAGCGCTGATTGTCAACCAAAGGGGAAACAGCATTTTATGCATCTATACAGTTTTTCATTTTTTCCAACACATACAGACACAACCCATTGAACCACTGTGGGTTAACCAGGTTAAAAGAAAAACAATTGAGGTTTATCAGAACGGCACGTCATCGTTGGTTTCATCATTCATGCGCGAGGGCATGGTCATCACATTGGGAGCAGCTTCAAAAGAGTTTGATGGGCGCAATTCTCCCTCCGACTGATATCCCATTGTATCGTAATCCATGAACTTGGCAAAGTGCGGAATAAATCTAAGAGGTACATCTTCCAATGCCCCATTTCTGTGCTTGGCAATAATAAATTCGGCCAGCCCCTCAGTTGAATTGCCCTGCTCATCCTCCATGATTTTGTAGTACTCCGGACGATAAATAAAGCACACCATATCAGCATCCTGTTCAATGGCACCCGATTCACGCAGGTCGGAAAGCAAAGGCTTTTTGGAACCACCCCTTGTTTCTACCGCCCGGCTCAGCTGCGACAAGGCAATGATAGGTATATTCAATTCCTTGGCAAGCCCTTTCATAGAGCGGGAAATGTTACTGATTTCCTGCTCACGGTTTCCCCCTTTATCACTCCCCCCCGACATAAGCTGCAGGTAGTCAATAATCACCAGTTGAATATCGTGTTGCGCCTTCAAACGACGGCATTTGGCTCTCAATTCAAAAATCGACAAAGCAGGCGTATCATCAATAAACATGGGCGCATCGGTCAAATTACCCAGCTTCGCATTAAGTTGCTCCCACTCGTACTGCTCCAGCTGCCCTCTTTTAAGTTTGTCGGCCGGAAGTTCAGATTCACTGGCTATCAAACGCATTACCAGCTGCACACCCGCCATCTCCAGCGAAAAAACTGCAACAGCCTTTTTAAAGTCAACCGCCATATTGCGGGCCATAGAAAGTACAAATGCTGTCTTACCCATACCCGGCCGGGCAGCAAGAATTATCAAATCCGACTTTTGCCAGCCAGCCGTAACCCTGTCTACGGCCGAAAAACCGCTGGGAACGCCACTGATATGCCCCTCCTGGTCACGTGCATTTTCAATTTGTTTAACGGCATCCTTCACCAGCGAAGGCATATCGGAATAATTACGCCTCAGGTTGGTTTCACTGATAGCAAACAGTTCTTTTTCTGCCTTGTCCAGAATATCAAACACATCAGAAGAGTCTTCGTAAGATTCCCTGATAATGCCATCCGAAATCCGGATCAACTCCCTCTGTAAAAATTTCTGGATAACAATACGTGCATGAAACTCAACGTTGGCAGCGGAAGCAACCCTGTTGGTGAGTTGAGAAATGTAATAAGCCCCCCCCACATCCTCGAGCACCCCATTTTGTTTTAGCTTTTGCGTAACAGTAAGGATATCCACCGGTTCCGATTCGGAAAAAAGATCGTGGATGGCTTTGAAAATTTTCTGATGGGATTCTTTATAAAAAAC
>SLPR01000536.1 GCA_007131895.1 Bacteroidales bacterium
AACCCAGATATCAAACCCAAACAAAACTACAAAGAGATGATAAAAGAAAAAATGAAATTGATCCTGATCTTATGCTTCCTTCTGCCATCGCTGGCTTTCGGACAAGACAACAAGCTTACCGTTCAAAACATTTTCAACATTGAGTCGGTTGCAGAGGTTGCCCTTTCACCCGACAAGAGTCACATTGCCTATGTGGTGAATGTGCCAAGACCTTTCACCGATGAGGCAGGAGGTGATTACCGTGAGCTTCACGTTTATAATCTTCAAACCCGCGAATCCATCCCCTTTATTACGGGAAACAGAAGTGTATTCTCAATCAGCTGGACACCCGACGGAAAGGCAGTAACTTTCCGTGCCAACTTCCCCGATTTACCGGGAGTACAGGTATATGCCATCAACCTGAAAGGTGGAGAATCATATCCTATTACTCAGCACACGGCAAGCATCAATGATTATGAGTTTATTGACGCCAATACGCTGGCCATAACTTCTTTGTCGGCCGAAGATCCTATGCGCAGACATTTGCGGGGGCGTGGTTTCAACATTGATGTATATGAAGAAGAATACCGCCACCGCAACCTTTACCGATACGATCTCAACACACACCGAACAAGGCAATTAACCCATGATGTCACAGTTTTTGACTTTACCCTGAGCCCTGACAGGAAAATGGCTGCAGCAGCCATTGCACCCCGCAACCTGGTTGACGACTCTTACATGTTTAAGAGAATCTATACCATCGACATGGAAACCGGGGAGATGATATTGTTAATGGATAACCCGGGTAAACTGGCCAATATGGCCTGGAGTCCTGATGGGAAAAAGCTTGCCTTCAGGGCCTCTTCCAAACTGGAAGATTCCGTGGAAGGAAGTTTATTTGTCACGGAAGTACCTTCAACGAAATCTTTTTCAGATTTGCGCAACTATGTGCAGGGCATGGAATTGAGTGTAATTGATTTTGCGTGGAAGGATAACAGCACCCTGCTCTATGCTGCAGAAGAAGGGGTAGACATAGTATTAAGTGAGCAACGTATTGATCGCCCCGACCGTAGCATACTGCTGGAAGGAGGCAAGGCAGTTTTCAACAGATTTCATCATGTTGACGGACTTGTCGCCTTTGCCGGAAGCACATGGCAGCACCCGTCAGAGCTTTTTAGTTTTGAAATACGGAGAAAAAACCTGAACCGCCATACAACCCACAACAAGTGGCTTACTGATATCAAACTTTCGCAGCAAAGGAAACTGGTTTATAATGCCAGGGATGGAAAAGACATTGAAGGAGTATTGATATACCCATTAAACTTTGAGCAGGGAAAACAGTACCCATTGATAGTATATATTCATGGTGGCCCTGAAGCAGCAGTAAAAAACGGATGGGTTACCTCCTACGGAACCTGGGGTCAGGTTGCCGGGGCAAGAGATTATTTTGTTTTCATGCCCAACTACCGGGCAAGCTCAGGCCGTGGCGTGGATTTCACGATGGTGGGATATGGAGACCTGGTAGGAGTGGAATATGACGATGTTCTGGATGGGATTGATCATTTGATAAATATCGGATATGTGGATGCCGATCGCGTGGGTATGGGCGGTGGCTCCTATGGTGGATATTTCTCAGCATGGTCTGCCACGAAGCACACCGACAGGTTTGCGGCTTCAGTGGTGTTTGTAGGCATAAGCAACCAGATTTCCAAACGCAATACTACTGATATTCCGTGGGAGGATTATTATGTTCACTGGGGCTACTGGACACACGAGAACTGGGAGGATGTTTACAGCAGAAGTCCTGTGAAATACGCCCATCAGAGCAAAACACCCACACTGGTATTGCATGGAACAGAAGATTCGCGGGTACATCCCTCACAGGGACTGGAATTGTATCGTGCGCTGAAGCTGCATGGAAGTGCTCCGGTAAGACTGATCTGGTATAATGGCGAAGGACACGGAAACAGGATGAATGTTCACCGGCTGGATTACATTGTTCGTACCATGGATTGGTTTGACTACTACCTGAAATCTGACAAACCTAAGGATAAAATGCCGGAAAAATATCCGGATTACGGTATTTTCGATTAGGTTGTTTTCGGAGATGGAAAAAAATTATTGACCACTTCAACAAAACGATCTCTTTTCATGGGCTTTGTGATGTATTCATCAAAGCCCATTTTTATATATTTTTCGCGGTCTCCCTCGAAGGCATTGGCACTAAGGCCAATTACCGGTGGCAAGTCGATATATTTACTTTTGAGTTCATTGGTAGCTGTTATGCCATCCATCACGGGCATCTGGATATCCATGAGTATCATGTCGAATTTACCAGGTTCGAAAAGATCAATGGCTTCTTTTCCGTTTGCGGCAATGATTACGTTATGTCCCATATCTTTAAGTTGCAGACCGAGAACCTTTTGCGTGATAATTTTATCTTCTGCCAGCAAAATATGGAGCCCTCGCCTGCTGATTGCACTATCCTCTTTTCTTTCTTCCTGCAGGGTATCCCCGTTTTTCACTTCTCCTGCTTTAAAAGTAAACCAGAAGGTACTACCTTTTCCCGGCTGACTGGTAAACCCGATATCGCCACCATGCATCTTAACAAATTCCTTGCAAATGGCCAGGCCTAATCCGGTTCCCTCATAAAAAGAGGTGTCTATCTGGTTTACCGCAGAGAAAGGAGCAAAAATAGCATCTCTTTTTTCAGGTCTGATGCCCATTCCGGTATCAGAAATTTCAACCCTGATAATTACGGTACCTCTTTCCGGTTTTTTCTCTTTCTTTATATGAAGAGAAATTTCCCCTTCCTCAGAATACTTAACGGCATTGGAGAGCAGGTTATTGATTACCTGTGAGATTCGCTGTGCATCTGCAAGAATATATTCAGGAAGAAATGCATCCAGCGTAGCAGTAAATCTTAAAGGCTTCTGGCATATGTTTTTAAATATCTCTTCGGACTTCCTGATCAGACTTCGGGTTTCAAGCTTCACAGGAGAAAGATTCAGTTTTCCGGCTTCTATTCGGG
>SLPR01000263.1 GCA_007131895.1 Bacteroidales bacterium
GGGCTGACGGATCGTCCAAATACAATGACCCCTGGGGATATTTTCCATCTCTGGGATTGGGCTGGGTTATCAGCCAGGAGGAGTTTATGAGAAATCAGACTGTTTTCAACTACCTGAAATTCAGGGGTAGCTGGGGACAACTGGGTAATAACAATGTACCCGCCAATTCAGCTGTAATTGTTGGAAGACCCGGACCGGGAACTACCGGAATTTTTGGAGGTAACAACCCGGTTCCGGGACTTACTTTCCAGACTGTTTACAATAACTTCCTGTTGTGGGAAACAGTGGAGGAATTCAACGCGGGCTTAGAAATTTTCACCCTGACCAACAGGCTGAGCCTTGAAATAGACCTCTACAACAGAATTACCGACAATGCGGTGTTTTTCGCTCCCATTCCCGGTGTTGCCGGAACAGGCTCGCTTCTTGGCAACAATGGGAAAATCAGAAACCGCGGTATTGACCTGGCCCTGGGATGGACAGACAGAAGCGCTGGCGGGGACTTTTCCTATTCATTAAGCGGAAATTTTTCTACCGTTGACAACGAAGTGCTGGAAATCAGAAATGAATCCGGTGTTATTTTCGGTGCTTTAACCAACGGTCAGTTCCTCACCCGCACAATAGTCGGACAACCCGTCGGAGCTTTTTATGGCTATAATGTAATCGGCGTTTTTCAAACCCTTGCCGAAATCAACAACTATGTCAGCGACAATGGTGTAAGGCTGCAACCTGATGCTTTGCCGGGTGATTTTATTTTTGAAAATGTAAATGGCGATGATTTCATTGACGATCGGGATCGGGTTATGCTTGGGAGCCCTGTTCCAACTTTCACATATGGTTTTACGGCCAATGTAACTTACAGGCGTTGGGATGCTTCCGCAGTAATCCAGGGAGTTCATGGCAACAAAATATATAATGCCAAGCGTACCATTCGTAATGTTTTCCCCGATGCCAATTACGACCGCGATTTTTATGACAATCACTGGCAGGGAAGCGGCACTTCCAATACCTACCCTTCGGCTGCCCTTACCCGCCGCAACATATTCCCCAACTCATTTTTCGTTGAATCAGGTAGTTATGTCAGGATAAGGAGTGTCCAGATCGGCTACTCCCTGCCGGAAAATGTAAGACAAAACCTGCGTATGAGAAGTTTAAGGGTATATGTTTCTGCACAAAACCCTGTTACCTTCTTCGCATACAACGGCTACACCCCCGAAATTGGTGGCTCGCCAATCGCTACAGGTATTGATAACGACACCTATCCGCTAAGCGCGACCTTTACTGCCGGAATCAATGTAACATTCTAACAACCTACGATTCAACAAAACATTGATTTCACAAGGATAAAAAAACGTCAAACAGTTAAAAAATATCAGAGATGAAAAAAGTACAATTCAAAATAGCATCAGTCTTTCTTATCATTTTCACTGTTGTATTCAGCTTCAGTGCTTGTGACGATTTTCTTGACCTTCCCCTTGAGGGAGAGCTTCCCATAGACTATGAACGAGAGCCCACTGCAGAAGAAGGGTTCCGATACGTAAGTGCTGTGTATGCAGGCCTGCGTAGCTGGGGTGTTAGTGTTTTTCCCTACATAGGCATGTTTGAAATTACCAGTGACGATGCTGATAAAGGAAGTACTCCTGATGATTCACCGGCAATGATTGAACTGGATGCCTTTACTTACGGACCCGAAAATGATTTGTTCCTGAGTTTTTGGAATGACCATTACAGTGTAATCGGGAATGCCAATTTTGCTATTAACACCCTGCTCGAACTGAATTTTGAGGATGAATCCGTAAGGGATCCACTGGTAGCAGAAGCAAAATTCCTCAGGGCATTTCTTCTGTTGAGGCTCAATCTTGCTTTTGGCGGGGTGCCCATTGTTGACACCACAATGGCAGCAGAAGATTTTGCAAGGATTCCAAGATCTACCAGGGAAGAAATATATGATTTTATCGAAAACGACCTGTTATACGCCATAGAACACCTGCCCGTAAATTATCCCTTAGAGGAAGCAGGAAGGGCCACCCGTGGCGCCGCCAGGGCCTTACTGGCCAGAGCTTACATGTATCAGAACAGATGGGCGGAGGTGAAATTTCAGACCGATGAAATCATCCTTTCCAATACTTATTCTCTCTATCCTGATTTCTACAGCCTGTTCCGTGTGATAGGTCAAAACTCCTCTGAATCTGTTTTTGAGTTGCAGCTTACCTCCCGCGATCAGGGAAGATACCGATGCGAATATGGATTTGTACAAGGTCCCCGCAACAATTTTGCCCGTTTGCAAGGGTGGGGCTTCAATGTACCTTCAGAAAAGCTCATTGAATTTTTCGATAGTCGTGACGATGAAATCCGCAAGTTTGCAACTGTGCTGCCCAGGGGTTTCAGAACTCCCGAGGGCGATTCCATCAATGCCAATACCCCCAACCCTTACTACAACTACAAGGTATATACAGAGTTGCGCTACAACACCATCGATTATGCTCTCGACCACAACATTCGCTACATACGTTATGCAGATGTGTTGCTGATGAATGCTGAAGCAGCCATTAATGCAGGAGGAGACGCGGCTACACCGCTTAACCTGGTAAGGCAAAGAGCCGGACTTGATCCTATCGATAACCCCACACTGGAAGATGTATGGGACGAAAGACGGGCAGAGCTGGCCATGGAAAAACATCGCTTCTTTGATTTGGTCAGAACAGGAAGGGCAACCCAGGAACTCGGCTCCAAAGGGTTTCAGGCAGGCAAGCACGAAGTATTCCCCATACCCCAGTCACAGATAGACCTTAGTGACGGAGTACTGACGCAAAACCCCGGATATTAAATTTTATACACGGTTTTTAGAAACCAGAAAAACAATCACAATGCTGTTACGACTCCCCATTTATATCATTATACTGTTATTCTCTTTTTCACTCATAGCCTGTGGCGATGACGTAGTGGAGGATCCGGACGACAATGGCAATGATACCATTGACAACACTGACGGATGCCCCATACTCACCCGGGTTATAGAAGAAGAATTGGAAGAAGGTGCTTTGCTTGACCTGGTGCAACAGCAAACCCTGAAATATTTCTGGGATTTTGCTGAGCCCAACAGCGGCATGGCACGCGAGCGCAATACCTCCGGCAACCTGGTAACCACCGGCGGAACCGGCTTTGGCATCATGGCTATGCTGGCAGGTGCTGAAAGAGGATGGCTGGAAAAAGAAGAGGTGCTGGAAAGAATGCTTAAAATCGGCAACTTTCTGAAAGATGCTGACCGCTTTCACGGAGCCTGGTCACACTGGCTGGATGGCACAACAGGCCAGGCACTCCCCTTCAGCCAGAAAGATAACGGTGGCGATTTAGTGGAAACAGCCTTCCTGGTGCAGGGACTCATTGCGGCAAGGGAATATTTTGACGCTGACAATCCCCTGGAGGATTCTCTCAGGATTTTAGTGGATACCCTTTGGCATGGTATAAACTGGCAATGGTATACCCAGGGACAGAATGTGCTCTACTGGCACTGGTCGCCTGATTATGATTTTGAAATGAACATGCACATCAGCGGATGGAACGAATCGCTGATAGTCTACATCCTTGCTGCAGCATCCCCCACCTACCCAATTACACCAGAGGTTTACCATCAGGGGTGGGCACGCAATGGGAACATGGCAAACGGAAGATACTTTTACGATTTGCAACTGCCTTTGGGAGTTGATTTTGGTGGCCCATTGTTCTTTGCACACTACTCTTTCCTCGGCCTTGATCCCCGGGGCTTGAATGATCAGTATGCCAACTATTGGGAGCAAAACAGAATACATAGTCTCATCAACCATCGATACGCAATTGCCAATCCGCGCAACTTCTGCCACTACAGCGATTCACTCTGGGGACTCACCGCCAGTGATGACCCAATTGTGGGATACCAGGCGCATGCTCCCTTTGGATTTCATGGCACGGACAATGGAACCATCACGCCAACTGCTGCCCTTTCCTCATTCCCCTACACACCTGAGGAAAGCATGAAAGCGCTGCGAACTTTTTATTATTACCTCCATGACGATCTCTGGGGAAGTTATGGTTTCAAAGATGCTTTCAACCTCAGTGAAGAATGGTTTGCATCCAGCTACCTGGCTATTGATCAGGGCCCAATTGTGGTTATGATCGAAAATTACCGATCCGGACTGCTTTGGGATGTATTCATGAAAAATGAAGAAGTAATCCAGGGACTGGAAACCCTGGGATTTTATTATGATTAAACAATAAAGACTAAATATATGATAGCAAAAAATGTACTTAGAGTTTTCATCCTTATTGCCTTTTTCGCGGCAAATTCCGCCAGGACACAAATCAATGTTAGTCCTGAATCGTGGGATTTTGAACCCCGTCAAATCGGCACACAATCAGAACCCGTTGTTTTCACCCTCCAAAACCAGGGCCCTTCAGCCATAACACTTGCCCCGGAACAAATACAGGTTGTTTCGCAAGATGCGCAATCGGTAAGCCTTTCGGTACTTACTTACAATATATGGTTCGACAACCAGAACTGGCCGGCACGTTTTGCACACATGCTCAGCGAAATCAGAGACCTGGACCCGGATATCATCGGGCTGCAGGAGGTTATACAACGTGCCAACCTTGACAACCAGGCACAGATGATCGCCGATTCCCTGGGATATTTCTACTATTTCTCTTCAGTAGATGGTGAATCATCGCCCCAGAGATTTGGCAATGCCATCGTATCACGGTTCCCCATCGAAGAGTCTAACTGGCGGGCTCTGCAACCGCTCAACGACTATCGCACTGCCGCTCACGTAAGAATCAATGTAGAGGGCAATACCATCGACATTTACAATACCCATCTGCACAACGCTGCAGTAAACACCCATATTCGTGAACAGCAAATCCTTGATATGCTCGACTTTATTGAAGAAACATCTTCCAACGAGTATATCATTGTAACCGGCGACTTCAACGCCAATCCCGACTGGGAGGAAATGGAACTTATGTACGAAGATTTTCAGGATGTTTACCCTCTTTTTTACGAAAACCATCTTGATCCTGAACATGGCACATTGAATTACCACCTCGGGCATCAACAAAGAAGAATCGATTACATTTTCTTCAACAAAGCCAAACAGGAAACTTTTATCCCCACCTCCGCAGAGGTAGTAATAGATGAGCCTGATGACAACGGTGTTTATGGCTCGGATCACTTTGGCGTTTTCTCCAATTTTGATATTCTGTCTGATGCAGATGCATTTTTGCTTGAAAACATCTCTGAACCCATTGAGCTACAAGCGGGTGAAAGTGCAGAGGTAAGCTTAGTTTTTGCCCCTGTGGTGACGGGAATACATGAATCTTTTCTACTGGTTGCCGGAGAACAGATACCTGTTTCCGGTGATGCTTTTGATGCCACCATTCATACCTTCCCCTGGACCGAAGAGTTTAATGGGTTAGAGAATGGAGAAATGCCCTTTGGCTGGGAGCGAAATGCCGAAAATTGGGGCGCCTTTAATTCCTTCTATGCGGGTGGAGAAGCACCTGAAATGGTTTTTTGGTGGCAACCGGTTCAGGAAGGCCAGCTGTGGATCAAAACCCCGCAAATCAATACAGCAGGACTCGACAGCATAAACCTGTCCTTCAGGCATGTGGTAGATAATTTTGGAGACCCCGGCATTTATGATCTTACCCTTGTGGTTATTGCAGGAGAAGAAGAATTCATTTTACAGCAGTGGGTTGATCCGGCGAGCATTGCAGCGGAAGAGATTACCTTGCAGATCAACAGTACAGAACATGGTATTGGAGCAGGAATAGTGCAGCTGGCCTGGATTTTTGACGGTGTAAGTAACAACCTTACCCGGTGGGCCATTGATGATATTACCCTTACAGCTGAACCAGCACTGAGTATAAACCCGCAGGCTTATACTTTTGAGCCCCAGGTTGTCAATACAGAATCCGAATCCCAAACCTTTACCCTTTCCAACATAGGAGGAGGCACACTTCTGATTTCGCCCGAAGACATCGTTCTTTCCGGTGAAGATGCTGAGGCCTTTACCCTTACTAACCTGCAGGAAGTTGCAGAACTGGAATATATGGAAACAGCGCAGATCACCATCTTATTTCATCCGCAATCAGAAGGATTAAAAACGGCAAGTCTGATGATTCTTGACACGGAAATTCCCATTGATGGATTAGGATTTGACCCTACTATAACCTCCCTGCCATGGCTGGAAGATTTCAGCTCGCTGGAAGGAGGAGGAATTCCTCTTGGCTGGACACGTAGTTCTGTCAACTGGGGTGCGTTCAACACTGCCAATGCCGGCGGAGAAGCTCCTGAAATGGTATTCTGGTGGCAGCCTGAAAGTACCGGACAATTTTACCTTACTACCCCCGAGATTGTGACAACTGACAAAGATACACTTGTCCTTTCCTTCAAACACAGGGTGAACAACTTTGGCGGCCCCGGTCAATATACCCTAAAAGTAGTTGCCATTGCTGATGAAACAGAACACCTAATCCACCAGTGGATAAATCCGGAAAGCATCGCAGCAACTGAATTTACCGCTATTATCCACAACCAGGATCATGGTGTGGGCAGCGAAAGTTTTAAACTGGCCTGGGTTTTTGACGGAATCACCGATAACATTACCCAGTGGGACATTGATAATATTCTTCTTTCCGAACCCGGTGATACGCCGATTATGGAAGTTTCACCAGCCGCCGGAGATTTTGGACAGGAAACCATTGGAAATACCTCTGAGCCTATCCATTTTACTATAAGAAATACAGGAGGAGGTACACTGATTGTTTCTCCTGACGACATCAGCCTGTCGGGAGAACATTCATCTGACTTTATCCTGCAGAACCTGGAAGAGGCAACAGAGCTGGGTGCTTTTCAGACAGCAACATTCAGTGTTTCTTTTGCTCCCATTCAACCGGGAGCCAGAAATGCAATTCTGAATGTACAGAATATCGAAATACCTGTGACAGGAACAGGCGCAGACCCATCAGACTATTTTATCTACAGCGATTTTACCATACCCGGCCTTACCAATGTGGAAGGCTTCAGAGAAATCCCGGGTTGGGCACAGGGAAGTATCAACGCATCTGACATTAGTGGAGAAGGAGAATTTGGGGGCGTAATACTGGAACTGGATTACGACCTTTCGCTTACCGACGATCTTACAGGATATTGGTTGTGGGCTTTCCCTCTGGCAGATATCGGTGGGTTTGATCACATAGTATTATACGTGAGAGCCAGTGAACCGGTTGAAAATGCGCGCATCCAGGTTTTTGACACCCATGGAATTCAGGGTACCGATGGTGCTGCCTACGCCCATTTCAACATCACAACCACTGACTGGCAGAAAATCGAAATTCCACTCAACGAATTTACCATTATGGATTGGGCAGAAAACCTGCCCGACATGAGCCGAATCCAGAGAGTTGATTTATTGATGGAAAAAGACACCACGACCCCGGAGCAAGCAGTAATTCAGGTGGATCTTGTTGGATTTAGCACCGGAGAGGTCTCTGTACCTCAACTGGAACAAGCAGATAGTTTTAAGATGTTCCCTAATCCGGCTTCAAATAATGTCACTTTAATTTCTTCCGAAGCTGCTATTGTGTCTGTAATTGACTTGAACGGACAAGTTTTGATAACACAAAGAATTCAGCAGGAACAGACCATTCTGGACACTTCAATGCTTAAAAGCGGAGTCTACCTGGTAAGACTGCAAAGTCAGAAAGGCTCCGTGGTTAAGAAACTTACGATTCATAATCGCTAAAAATTGTAAAATTTTAGATAACAACAATTTTCAAACAAATCACCAGTAAATTCTTTATTCTTTTAACCCCTATTTATTAACTAAAAACAACACTATTATGAAAACCCTGAAATTTCTAAGCTGGATTTTTATTGCTGCAATGGTTTCTTTTGCAGCCTGTTCCAAAGACGACGACGATCTCAATGATGACAATGGCAATGGTGACGAAATCAACCCTGCTGACACCGTGGCTATCAACAACCTGGTGGCTTATTTCAAATTCGACGGAGATGTTACCGATGAGCAAGGCCACGAAGTGGTCAGCGAAGATGTGACCTTTACCCTGAACCGCCATTTCGAAGCCAATTCTGCTTACAAGGGTTCTGAAACTGCTTTTATCAGAATCGATGATACGGACAATTTCCGCATGGGCAGCATGACTTTCAGCATGTGGCTGCGAGCACAGCAAATGCCCGGAGGCACCAACTTCATCCTTTCTTTCATTGATCCTGATATGGACTGGAATGCCGGTTATGCTATCTGGCAGGAAGGTAGCCAGCGAGGTGACACTTTGCGTTACAAAGCGGTCACCCGTCACCAGACTTCAGATATTTACGCATGGACAGATACCGATCATGGTGTATTGCGCGATGTATTCTTCCCTCCATCCAAATGGTTCCACTTTGTGTATGCTTATGATGGAGATACCAGCATCAGGGACATGTATCTGGATGGTGCAAAACTTTCCAGCGACACACTCATTGCCGGAGAAACCCCTATGGGTCCGGTAACTGTGCCTGCAAGTGCCACCTCTTTCTACATTGGTAAAAACCCCAATACTGTTCACGAATGGCTCGGCAACTATAAAGGAGATCTTGACGACCTCAGGATCTACAATGTTGCCTTGACAGAAGAACAGGTGCAAATTATTTATGAAGCTGAGAAGCCTGAATAATTTCTGATTCCCTGGCAGAATCTGCCCGGAAAATTCTGGTAATTGACAACACATTTTTTGAAAACCAGTGGTTTTCCGGGTAGGCTCTACCCTTTTAAAAACCGTTGCTCTTGCAACTAAAACATTGATATCATGAAACTTAAAGGTGTTTTAATCCTGGTTATACTGTTCATGGGAGCTTGCAGCCAACCGCAACAAACCACTGAATTTATATCCCATGGAAAAGTAGATTTTCCCGTTACAGCGGATGATAATGCTTTGCTTGACTCCATTCAGTATCAAACATTTCTGTTTTTCAGAGATAAGGTAAACCTTTCTAAAGGTTTGTTTATGGATCGTGCACGTGAGGATGCCCCTTCCAGCATTGCCTCCACAGCCTTTGCTCTCCCTACGCTGGCTACAGCAGTGGAACGAAACTGGATGCTGCGGGAAGAAGCTGCAGGCTTAACCTACAATGTACTCGATTTTTTGGTTAACTCCGAACAAAGTGATGCTGCAGATGCAACCGGATACAAAGGGTTTTACTATCATTACCTGGATATGGAAACCGGCAAGCGCACCTGGGAAAGCGAGTTGTCTTCCATCGATACAGGACTGCTGCTTATGGGGGTCATTTTCTCCAGAAATTATTACAGTCGTGAGAATGAAACAGAGCGCGGAATCCGTGAAATGGCAGAAGTTCTTTTGACCCGGCTCGATTGGAGCATTTTCGACATGGGCCCTGAAACCAACCAACCCAAAACCATCTCCATGGGATGGAGGCCCGAGAACGGCCTTATTGACTGGGGCTGGTACGGTTACAACGAAGGTCTGTTTCTTTATATTCTGGCGGCAGGCACAGGAATGGAAAACGTTGAGGAAAGCTATGAGGCGTGGCTGTCAACCTATACATGGAAGACGCCTTATCCGGGACTTTCTCACGTGGCTTTCCCTCCCCTTTTCGGACATCAGTTCTCTCATGCATTTATCGACTTCAGAGGCCTGGTTGACCCCTACATGAAAGAAAAAGGCATAGATTACTTTGAAAACTCCCGCCGCGCTACCCTTACCCAACAACAGTATGCCATTGAAAACCCTCACGGATGGAAAGGGTATGGTGAATTTTGCTGGGGAGTTACAGCTGGTGATGGCCCCGGAGAGGATTACAATTTTGGAGAATACGAGTTCCTGGGGTATGCGGGAAGAGGAGCAGCAGGACCTAACTATAACTACTTTGACGATGGAACCATTGCCCCTTACGGTGCTTTGTCATCGCTTCCTTTTGCTCCGGAAATCGTTTTTCCTACTGCCCGATACATGTTAGAAAATAAAGGAGACAGCATATGGGGACCCTATGGCTTTTATGATGCTTTCAATGAAACAGCAGGCTGGGTAAACGATGATTATATCGGAGTAGCGCAAGGACCCATGCTGGTATTGATAGAAAACTTCCGCAGCGGACTCATCTGGGATCATGTTATGCAAGACCCCATCATACAAAAAGGTTTGAACAAACTGGGATTTGAAAATATGGAGTGAGCATAAAGCAAAGATTCACAATCGCTGAATTCTTAAAAGCATTGGACATCAACTAAAAAAAGATATGCTGATGGAAAAGCAGAAACCTGCACAAAACAACAATGAAACTCTTGCTGAAGACAGGATAAAGTTTTCTCAACTTGCGGCATTCGGTTCTGGGGGTATTATTCCCATAGCCTTGTTCAATGTGGCAGGCATTCTGGTGGGATTAATGGGAAATATCAGCCTGGGGCTTAGTGCTTTCTGGCTGGGAGTCATCCTTATTATTCCAAGGCTATGGGATGCCGTATCCGACCCTATCATCGGCCATCTCTCCGACAATGCCCGCACCCGCTGGGGACGGCGCCGTCCTTTCCTGCTTGTAGGCGGAATACTGGTTGCTGTGTTTTTTGTAATGATGTGGTGGATTCCCAAAGGCGACATGGTAAGGGTTTGGTTCCCTTCAGAAGCCGGATATCAGGCTTTTCAGCTGGGGTACATTCTTGTTTCTCTGCTGCTGTTCTTCACAGCCTGTACCATTTTTGAAATCCCCCATGGTGCGTTGGGCATGGAAATGACTTCCGACCAGCATGTGCGCACCCGCCTGTTTAGCGCTAAAAGTTTTGTGGGAAATCTCTTTGCCATGAGCACCCCCTGGCTGTTTGCCCTGGCCAGCATGGAGTTTTTCAAAGGTCCGGGAGGAAACGAGGTGGATGGCATGCGGTACGTTTCATTGTTGGTAGCTGGCATCATTATACCCTTATCTTTCTGGTGGTTTTTCTCTCTTCGCGAACCTAAATTCAAGAGGGTGGTAAAGCAAGAAAAGACCCCCTTCTGGAAAAACATGAAACATGCTTCCAGCAATAAAAACTTTATCAAACTTACCTTAACCATTTTCACCCTGGCCATGGGTTTCAATTTCGTTAACCTCCTGGGTTCTTACATTCCCATCTTTTATATTTTTGGAGGAGACAAAGTAGCAGGTGCTTATCTGCTGGGCATCAATGGAACCGTTTGGGCCGTAACCGGCCTGGCGGCAGTGTTTCCGCTCAATTGGATCAGCCCCAGGCTGGGCAAAAGGAAAACGCTGATGCTGGCCATTGGCCTCATGGCAGCGGCACAGATATCTAAAATATTTTTCTACAACCCCCAATACCCCTATTTGATCGTTATTCCCACCATGCTGTTGTCAGCAGGAATGCTCTTTTTCTTTACCCTGGGGGCCTCTATGGTGGGCGATATCTGCGATGAAGACGATCTGAATACCGGAAAACGAACCGAAGGTAGCTTCTATTCTATCTTCTGGTGGTTCATTAAAATGGGTACCGCCCTGGCAAGCTTTGTGGCCGGAGCCCTTATCGTGTTCACCATGTTTGATCAAACACAGGTTACCCGTGTCGATGCCATCGAAGGCAGCATAAGGGAGATGAGAAATGAAGTTCAGATACTCAAGGGGGCAGATGTGGTATCGAATGGAAAGACCA
>SLPR01000133.1 GCA_007131895.1 Bacteroidales bacterium
CATTCCAATCTCTTTGTTTAAAGGCAAACACTACTTATCCAAACAGATTATATTAAAAATGTTTAATTACTTAACTCCACCCTGCAAAACTTGAACAAAGCAAAGCCGGCATCGGTTAAGATGTCAGCAGATAGCATTTCAAAACGCTAAACAGCAAAGCATTTTTTACATACAAACCATTATGGAAATAAAAGAAAAAATTTGCATTATTACCGGTGCCACTTCAGGTATCGGCAGGGAGACAGCCAAAGAACTGGCCAGGGCAGGCGCAGTTTTGATATTGCCCATTCGCGATTCTTTAAAGGGTGATATTCTGAAAGACGAAATTCTTGAACAAACGCCCCACGCCAAACTGGATTTTATGCACTGTGACCTTGCATCTTTTGCCTCCATCAGGGAGTTTACAACAGCTTTTAAAAAGAAATACAAGCAGCTTCATATTCTAATTAACAATGCCGGTATTTGGGAAACCAAAAGAAACCTGACAGAAGACGGAATCGAGAAAAATTTTGCGGTCAACCACCTTGCCCCCTTTCTGCTCACAAATTTGCTGCTGGATACCATAAAAGAAAGTGCTCCTGCGCGCATCGTAAACGTAGCCAGTGATGCGCACAAACAGGGTAAAATTAATTTTACTGATTTGGAATATGAAAAGAAATTCTCAAGCCTGGGTTCTTACGCCCAGTCCAAGCTGGCCAACATTCTGTTCACCAAAAAGCTTTCGCAAAAACTCAAAGGTACAGGAGTGACTGCCAATTGCCTCCACCCCGGAACAGTTTCCACCAATCTTTTTGACAAGATGCCTAATCTCCTCATGAGCATCATGAACCTCTTCATGATATCCCCCCGGAAAGGAGCCCAAACAATCCTCTACCTGGCCTTATCACCGCAGGTTGAAAATGTCAGTGGTGACTACTTTGCTAAATCAAAACGTAAAAAACCCGCCCCACAGGCTTTAAGGCAAGATATTGCCGACAGGCTTTGGGAAATAAGTGAGAAATATGTCGGAATTCAATCATAAGGAAAATCATCTCAAGGGGCAAACAAGTCCCTATCTTTTGCAACATTTGTACAATCCGGTTGACTGGTACCCATGGGGTCCGGAGGCCCTTGATAAAGCAAAAACCGAAAACAAACCCCTCCTGATAAGTATTGGTTATTCGGCCTGTCACTGGTGTCATGTTATGGAAAATGAATCCTTTGAAGATCATGAGGTGGCCAAGTTGATGAATGACCATTTTGTTTGCATAAAAGTAGACAGGGAAGAAAGACCAGACATTGATCATCTTTACATGAACGCCGTGCAGTTGATATCGCAGAGGGGTGGATGGCCCCTGAACTGCTTTGCGTTGCCCGACGGAAGGCCTTTCTGGGGAGCAACCTACTTCCCCAGAGATCAATGGAAAAGTATCCTTATCCGAATCAATGAACTGTTTGTTCATCAGCACAGTGATTTGGAAGAGCAGGCTGGAAAACTAACAGAAGGACTGGCACAAAACAGTATTTTGCCTGTTACCGACAAAAAGGACACAGGGTTTTCTGCAGATGTCACAAACAAAATGGCCCGGGGCATATCCCAAAACATCGACATGAATGAAGGGGGTACCATGGGAGCCCCGAAATTTCCGTTGCCTGCTGTTTTTGAATTTTTACTTCACTACCATCAGCAGAACCCCCAGGCCAAAGATGCTGCAAAGGCAGTTGAGTTGACGCTGACCAAAATGGCCATGGGTGGCATCTATGATCAGGCTGGAGGTGGCTTTGCCCGGTATTCTGTTGACGAAAACTGGAAAGTGCCCCATTTTGAGAAAATGCTCTATGACAATGCACAGCTCATAAGCTTGTATGCCAAAGCTTTCAAAACAGACCCCCTGCAGATTTACAGGCAGGTTGTGGAAGAGTCCATTGCATTTGTCAAAAGAGAACTTACCAGCCCTTCCGCAACCTTTTATTCTGCCCTGGATGCTGACAGCGAAGGGGAAGAAGGCAAATTCTATGTATGGACAGAAAAGCAATTTCATGAAGTCCTGGGAAAAGAAGCTCCATTGGCCATTGAATATTTTAATGTAGGCGGAAAAGGATTTTGGGAAAAAGGAAACAGCATTCTCTTGTTGAACAAAACAGATGAAGAGTTTGCCCGTGAATGGAATATGCAACCGGAAATGGTAAGAAACAAGGCTGCTTCCTGGAAAAAAATGCTGTTGAAAGAAAGAGAGAAACGAATCCGACCCGGGTTGGACAACAAAGTCCTGGTGTCGTGGAACGGCCTCATGATAGAGTCGCTGGCAGAAGCTTACAGCGCATTTGGCAACCACCAATGGAAAGATGATGCAGCAAACGCAGCTGACAATATCTTACGATTGGCGATGCAACCCGATGGCCGGCTTTACCATACCCTCAACAACGACAAACCCGCTATCGATGGTTTTCTCGAAGACTACGCATGCATGATAAAGGCACTCATTAAGCTTGGACAGGTCACCCTTAAAGAAGAATATTTCCTGAGTGCTAAAAAATTGCTGGAATATACCCTGGAAAACTTCTCTTCCGAAAAAACGAATATGTTTTCCTTTTCATCGATAAAAGGAGAACAGCTGGCAGCGCCCTATTTTGATTTTCAGGACAATGTTATTCCTTCAGCTAACAGCATCATGGCACGCAATCTTTTTTACATGGGCCATATTTTCGAAAACCACGACTGGATTGACAGAAGCCGTCAGATGTTGACCGATATTGCTCAGCAAATAGAAAACTATGGTAGCTGGACAGCCAACTGGGGTGTACTCTGGCTTCACCACCAAAAAGCGTTTTACACACTGGCTATTTGTGGAAACTCTGCCGCTGAAACAACTGCCGACATCCTTTCCAATTATCTGCCCGACATACTGGCATGTGGTTCTTTCTCAGAAAAAACCCAAATACCCTTATTGAAAAACAGGTTTGTAAAAGGGAAAACGCTGGTGTATCCCTGCACATCAACCGAATGCCTTCCCCCAGTGG
>SLPR01000193.1 GCA_007131895.1 Bacteroidales bacterium
AAGGAAAATCAGCAAGCTTTATCATTGCCGACGGGGATATTTTTGAAGAATCTACGCAAATAGAACAGGTTTGGGTGCAAGGAAAAAAGCACACCGTAAAAGAAGAAAACCCCCTGGCAGGTAAATGGAATGTCGACCCGGCTATTTTCAAAGGTTATATACTAAACATTCAAACCAAAGATAAAGGAATGAATGCTGAGCTCTTTCTTTCATCCGACAGTATCACCAAAAAACTTAAGGATATTAAGTGGGAGAACAACCGGTTATCCTTCACTATTGAGAAAGACAGTATTTGGGAAGGGATGAGACTTTCAGCTTCTTTGGGCAGAGAAGAGCTGCTGGGATTCGGAGAAAAAGCCGACGGAAGTTTTTTCAGCTGGTCGGCCACCACGAAAGATACTATATACAAATCTGCAGATAAAAAGGAGGAAAAGGAAAAGACAAAAGATGA
Source organism: Bacteroidales bacterium (assembly GCA_007131895.1). Lineage (GTDB taxonomy): Bacteria > Bacteroidota > Bacteroidia > Bacteroidales > UBA7960 > SKVR01. The sequence continues at coordinate 452 of SLPR01000193.1, forward strand.
TGAGCCTTTGAACCTTCAACCCCTTTACCCTGCCATGGAATATGGCATCACCGGAAAACCTTCACAACCCACCCATATCTTCATCCGCAATGCCACCCTATGGACGCAAGGTCCTGATGGGGTACTGAAAAATGCTGACATGCTGGTAGAAAGAGGGGAAATACGCAGTATAGGGCAAAACCTCACCCCTCCGGCTGGTGCTGTTATCATCGATGCTGCGGGCAGGCATGTTACACCGGGACTCATCGACCCCCATTTGCACACCAGCATCGACGGGGGAGTGAACGAAGTGGGCGATGCAATTACTTCCGAAACACGCATCACTGATGTGATTGACGCCAACAATGTGTGGATTTACAGGTTATTGGCCGGCGGGCTTACAACAGCCAACCTTTTTCATGGCTCTGCCAACCCCATTGGCGGGCAAAGTGCCGTAATAAAAATGCGCCATGGAGAACAGGCCAGCGGCCTGCTTATGGAGGGCGCAAAACCGGGACTGAAATTTGCCCTGGGAGAAAATGTAAAGCGCATGGAAGAGCGATATCCCAATACCCGTATGGGGACTGAGCAAATCATCAAAGATTCCTTCCTGGCAGCCCTTCAGTATGAAAAAGACAAGGAAGCCGCAAGGGGAACCGACCGCAGAGGCCGCGATGCCAAACCTTTCAGAAAAGACCTGCAGCTGGAGCCCATCCTGGAAGTGCTGAAAGGGGAGCGACTGGCGCATGTGCATGCCTACCGTCAGGATGAAATGATAATGATGATGCGACTGGCCGAAGAATTCGGCTTCATAGTTGCCTCCTTTGAGCATACTGTGGAAGGATACAAGATTGCTGACGAACTGCGCGATCATGGTGCTGCCGCCATCATATGGACCGACTGGTCGTCGTTCAAGGTGGAAGCTTACGATGCCATCTACCAAAATGCAAAACTATTGCTTGACGCAGGAGTGCTTACCAGTCTTCATTCTGACAATACCCAGCTGGCGACCCGCATGCACTGGGAAGCAGGTAAAGTTCTTCGCCACGGGATTGAGGAGGTTGAAGCACTCAACCTTATCACCCTCTACCCTGCCCGCATTTTGCAAATTGACCATTTAACCGGCACCCTGGAAACAGGAAAGGATGCTGACTTTGTCATCTGGAACGGACACCCCTTGTCAGCATTTACCATTGCTGATGAAACCTGGGTAGAAGGGAGAAAATATTTCGATCGCCAGAAAGACAAAGAGCTGCAGGAGCAAATCAGAAAAGAAAGAGCAGACATTATCAGGAAAGCAGAAAATTCAAAATAAACAAACGGGTTTTGAAATTATCCCATTCAAACAGCGAGACATGACCTCTATAAAGCATATACAATATACGATAACAGTGATAACTGCAGCCATCCTTCTGGTTTGGCTGGAAAATACACAAGCGCAGATTCCCGTACCTCCGCAAAAAGGCAGTCTGGTAATTCAGGCTTCGTACATTCATACCCAATCAAATGGCATCATTGAAAACGGAATGCTTTTGATTGAAAACGGAATCATTACAGCAATAGGAAACGACATTGTAGTTCCTGAAGATGCGTTAATTGAGCATTATGAGGGCATGCACATTTATCCTGCATTCATTCATGCACGCAACCTGCTGGGATTGACAGAAATCGGTGCAGTTCCCGTTACATCAGATTTTAATGAGATGGGAGACATCAACCCCAATGTGAGAGCAGAAGTAGCAATTCACCCCGGGAGCAGCCACATTGGTGTAGCAGCAGTTCATGGTATTGCCATTTCTGTTTCCACCCCCTCAGGAGGGCTCATATCGGGCCTGTCGGCCGCCATGTATACCGAAGGATGGAACCGCGACGATATGACCATGAAAGCTCCCCTGGGCCTGAACATGAACTGGCCCAACATGATCAACAACAAAAACCTGAAAAAACAACTGAACGAACTGCAGGAAGCCTTTGACAATGCACGGCGATACCACCATGTCCGAAACGCAAACACTTCCCATCCCGCAGACGTGCGCTGGGAGGCCATGCGCCCGGTATTTGACAAAGAGTTGCCAGTTTTTATTCACGCTAACGAAATCAGCCAGATACAGGCCGCCATCAGCTGGGCAGAGAAAGAAGATGTAAAGATGATTTTGACTGGTGGCAGAGATGCAGCCTACCTGGCCCGGCAGCTGGCAGAAAAAGAGATCCCGGTTCTGCTTACACCTGTCATTGGTGGACCGGCAAGGCAGTGGGAGCATTACGGCAAATCCTATGAAACTGCAGCCCGCCTGCATGAAGCGGGAGTTGAATTTGCCATTGCAGGTGATTTTGGTGCCGCTTCTGCCTATCGCCTGCCCCTGCACGCTGCTGCAGCTGTTGCCTATGGACTGCCTGAGGAAGAAGCCTTCAGGGCGATTACCTTATATCCTGCCCAACTCATGGGTCTGGATGATCGTACCGGCAGCATTGAAGCCGGAAAAGAAGCTCATCTTATGGTCACCAATGGCAACCCGCTGGAATTCTCCACACAAACAGAACAGGTTTATATTCTGGGAAGAAAGATTGA
>SLPR01000125.1 GCA_007131895.1 Bacteroidales bacterium
CTTCCATCCCTTCGAAGGACTCCATCTGTGCCTGATCCATTATGGATTGCATGTCGATGATAAGCTCATTGCCTCTGCAGGTTATCATGTATTCTCCTTCGTGCTGCAATCTTTCCCGGCTGTCGTAATACCTGGCCTGCATTACAGCCTCTGTGCGATCCGATTTTCTGTTGACATCTTTGATGATTACTTCGTTGACGCCTTCCAGGCGGTCTCTCCTGTTAAAGTTTTGATACTGAAAGCCTTTCCCTTCTTCCATAGGGATGTATAAGTCACAATCCTGGGCAAAGAGTCCGAACGAAATAAAAAGAAAGAATGCTGTTATGACATGTTTACTCATAATACTGATTTTTTGGGTTTGGATATTAATTCAAATTTCACGTGAAGTTAAGTAAATACCACCCGAATATCAAATTATAAGTATAAAAAAAGAATAAAGTAAGACAAAGCCGGACTGTATAGTTGCAGACCGGCCTTGTCATTTTTATGAAATATGTGTTATGTGTCAGGTCGTTTTGATCGCTTTCTCCAGCGAAGCATCTTTGGTATAAAAACGCCCCCATTTGGTTTCAGGGTCATGGGGCGTAAGAAGAGATACAATGATGAGTACGAGTATGGATGCAGAGGCCGCGGGCAGAATAATGTATTGTTCGTTGAGCAGCTGGTGACCGTATATATTTAACATTACAGCGTTTGCAATGGTAATGAACAATGTCAACCCCATGCCTGTGGCAATAGAAGCTACTCCACCCGCCACAGTAACCCTTTTCCAGATAAATGCCGCCAGCAGGGCAGGAGTGAGTCCTGCCCCCACCATGGTATAGGCCGTGAGGGCCATGGCTAAAATGGTGGTAAACTGTGTGAGAAGCATATAGGCCATCAATCCCAGTAGTACTACCATGATACGTTGCATCATGATGATTTTTTGACCGGCTGCGTCGGGGTTGATGAACCGCTGATAAATATCGCGTGTAAGATTGGTAGAGGGTGTCAGCAGGAAGCTGTTACCGGTAGAGGTGATAATGGCTACCGAAGCTGCTATCAGCAGCAAGCCCGACCATACGGGCATACCTACTTCTGTGCTGTAACGGGCGGTATGCAGAATAATCCGCTCTGATTGTTCGGCACTGAGGAAAAATTCAGATGCAGAGGGCAGGTTGTTGAAATGGCTGAATGCAAAAATTGCCAGACTTGCCAATGCGGTTTCTACGATGATGGTACCCACAACCCACCATACCACAGCCGACTTGGCCGACTTTTCACTTTTGGCAGAAAAGAACTTCTGATACATATTGGATTCTCCCATTAAAAGGAAAAACGTGGGCAGAAAGATACCCATGGCCCAAAAGAAATTTTTATCGCCAAACACCTTGAAATGGGAAGGATCCAAAGTAGCAGTCAGATGTTCGCTGCCTCCAATGTGAAAATAAACAATGGGTACAGCAATGATAACTGCCACGCTGATAACTGCCCCGTTGATAATGTCAACCGAAACAATGGACATCATACCGGCAAAAGCAGTGAATATGATAATAAAACCAGCAGTGAGCAAGACACCCTGCCACATGGGAATGCCGGCTACCAGATCGAGCACGAATCCACCGGCACGAAACTGGTAACCCACGATGGTGGTATAGGCTATTACAATTACCATGGTGCCAAGAATACGGGCGTATTTGTTGTAGCGAAGTTCAAGAATGTCGGGTACAGTAAATTCGGCAATACGCCTTACTTTACCGGCCAGGAAAAACACAATGATGATGCCTGTCCATGCTCCCGCTGCCATCCAGAGCTCCGAAAACCCCACGTTGGCGGCAAGTCCTGCACCGGCAAGCAAACTTCCTGATCCCATCCAGGTGCACAAGAGTGTGCCCACCAGACGGGCTGTTGATACTTTTCGCCCGGCTACCATAAAATCTTCCTGGCTTTTTACCATGAAGCTTTTCCAGATGGAAATGGACATCAGAATTACCAGGTACCCTACTACAACCCACAAATATATCATCTTTCAAAAATTTTTTAAGAAAAAATATTTTTATCGCTTGCAAAGAAAGAGATTTTTAAACAGTTGCCTGTAATGTAAAATAAAAACCCCTGCTTTTTAAGGATTTTTAGCAGGGGTTAGTGGTGTTTAACTTTTGAATGGCCTGTCAGGAATGCTTCCGAAAACTATTGCTCTTTTTCCTCCTGTATTTCAATTTCTTTCATGATTTTCTCAAAATCAATTTCTCTTAATGCTTCCTGGATTGCAGGCCCAATGACTTCCATGGATTTTCCCACTTCTTCCATGATGAAATTCAGTTCTCTTCCCATTTCACTCCAGTCAAACTTTTCCATTTCTTTAAAAACCTTCCGGAGTTCTACAGATACTTCCCGCATTTCATTTTGAAACTCTTCATCAGACAAAACGGCATCCACCTCCATAAGCGCTTTTTTTACCTCTTCCCGCGCCTGGCGCATTTCGGCCCTGAATTCTTCGTTGTTAATTTCTGCAATTGCTTTTCGGACTTCTTCCCGGGCTTCCTGCATCTCTTTTTTGAATTCTTCCGATTGGAATTCTGCACGCACTTCCTCCATGGCCTCGCGCACAGCAATCTGAGCCTCACGGATAGCCTGTCTCACTTCTTCCCTGTCTTCTTCAGAGAGTTCTGACCAGGCAACAGAGTTGCCATTCTCCAGCACTATCCTGCGGGGTTCAGATTTCGGGGGCTCCGGCAATCTTTCCTGCACCTGTGCCTGCGTTAAGGGCTGGGGGGCGGTTTCAAAAATGTTGGTTTCATTGGGTGCATTGTAGAAAAACACTGCGGCAGGATTGATCCATGCCAGTGAAATGGCAGCTACTGCTACCACAAGCATGGCCGCGATTCTTTGTCCTGATTTGAATTTTCTTGTTTTCATGGTCATGATATTTTTGATTCTGTTAAATAATGAAGATTGGGATGATGTGGCCGCAAGAGCCGTATGTGTATTCAGGTTGCGATTTTCTTC
>SLPR01000334.1 GCA_007131895.1 Bacteroidales bacterium
AGCACCACTCCGTACGCATGAGGTTTCCAGATACGGTTGCGGCTGTCTGTAAAACTGTTCATGTAATACATTCCCTGTTGTCCGCCCAACGCAATTCCTTCTGCCTCTATTTGCTGGTAATTTGTTCCATCAAAATAGAACAACCCTTTCCCAAAATCAGAGACCCATAAACCTCCTTCTTTGTCCCCAGTAATTGACCATGGATATAGCGGGCCATCAGACGTTGCCGGGTAATTGATAAATTGCTCAGAAGTGATTTTCAATGCACCCCTCTCTCCCAGAAGCCAGAGATGGCCTTCGTTGTCTTTGTTGATGGCCGTGAAATAGGGATAATTAAACCTGAAAAGTGTGGTATCCTCCTTGTCGAATACCCTGATGTGGTTATGTAAAATTCGGGTGTAAAATTTTTCGCGTGACTCCATGAAAACAATGTAGCCCTGCTGCTCACTGTCAAATGGAAAAGCTTCTTCTAAAATAAGGGTGTTTTTGTTGAATAGAAAAATAGAATCTATTGTCTGGTAAGCAATTTGATGGTGACTTCCATAGGCAAAATTCCCCAAACCCTTAATAAGCTCCTTTACCGGCTCTCTCTCTGTTTGGTCATACAGGTAAAGAGCGGTGCTTTCATGGCAATAAAACATTAACTGTTGCTGGGATTGCGAGAAATGGTGGCGTCCGGCATGATAGCCTGAGATACCGGGGAAAAGCAAATCGGCAGAAAAGTACTCTCCGTCTTTGAACAACATGGCTTGTGCAATGGGCGCAGTGGTAAAAGTCCAGCCATTTTTCAAATGGGTTGTCAGGAGCTCAGAATCCCGCCAACCTACAAAAATACTCCCGTGCTCAAAGGGGTAAGATTCGAAGGTTTCTCCATTGAAAATGGCAAAGCCACTCCTGGTGAGCACATAAATTTCACCCTCCGGAGTTTGTGTAATGGTGGAAATATAATCATCCGGCAGGCCATCCTCAATAAAGTAATTTCTGAATTCCAGTCCGTCAAAACGGCTGACCCCTGCTTTGGTTCCCAGCCACATATAACCATCAGTATCCTGCATGGAAGCTACAATCTGGTTCTGGGCAAGACCATGACTGGTGTTGTACTCCCTGAAACTGGGCTCCTGTGCCGGACCGGGGTAAGTCCAGAAAAAATACAAAAGTATAACCGCCATGCGATTTAGCTTCATGGTGTTGAAGGAGTTGGTTGAGGTTCAAGGCCAAAGATATGTTTTTTCAGGAATATTAAGAAATTTTGGTCTTTTTTCTGTGTGTTAAACCATCAACTCACCATGATTTTATTTCTCAGGGCCGCTGTTTCCCGCAACCGCTGGATGGTTCTTTTTGCCTGGAAAAAGTCCAGGGTCTGGGCTCCGTCAGAAACGGCCTTTTGCGGACACTGATGAATTTCGATCAACACCCCGTCGGCTCCCGCCATTACCGAAGAAAGCGCAATGGGTTCCACATAATCGCGTATGCCCACGGCATGGGAGGGGTCACTGAAAACAGGCAAATGACTCTTGTCGTGCAGATAAGGAATAGCGTTGATATCCATGGTGTTGCGGTAAGCTTTTTCGAAGGTGCGGATGCCCCGTTCGCACAGGATAATTTTTTCGTTACCATTACTGAAGATGTATTCTGCCGAAGCCAGAAACTCCTGAATGGTTGACGACATGCCCCGTTTGAGCAGTACCGGTTTATCTGTTTTGCCCAGCTCATCCAGCAGGTTGAAATTCTGCGCATTACGTGTTCCCACCTGGAACACATCAATATAATCGTGCATCTCTTCAATCTGCGATACCTGCATCACTTCGGTAACCACTTTTACCCCGGCAGCCTTACATTTTTCGGAAAAGAATTTTAATCCTTCTATTCCCAGCCCTCTGAAGGAATAAGGCGAGCTGCGGGGTTTGAAAATCCCGCCACGCATAAACCGGATGTTGTTTTCCTTCAGGAATTCAAGGGTGGTATCCACCTGCTGCTCATCTTCAATGGCGCAGGGTCCCATGACAATGGTAAGGTCTTTTCTTGAAATCTCTATCCCGTCTCCAAAATCTATTGCCGTATCTTCCACACGCCATTTGCGCGAAACCAGCTTGTTGTCATCTTCCACGATATGAATATCTTTCACCCCGGGAAGATTTCCGAAAATGCGGATGTCGGCTTCTTTCTTGCCGTTGGAAATAATAAAACGGGTGTTGCGGGTTTCCACCAGGTTTCCTTTGAAACCCCGGCTGCTCAGCTGTTGCATGATATTGTCCAGTTGCTGCTGTGGGCAGTTGTTTGCGAGTTGTATAAGCATAGTAGTATGAATTGTTTTAGTTCGTTAATTTCTGTTGTTTTTGTTTATAATCCGAGGTCTGCCATCAATGCCTCCATGGCTGATGGGGGATGGTTGTTTTCCCGGAGTTTTTTCAGAAAAGCTGACCCGCATATGGCTCCGTTGAGATATTTCCAGGCTTGCTGCAGGGTTTGTGCATTGTGAATTCCAAATCCGGTAATGAGCGGGTTTTTCAGGTTCATATTTACCAGCCTGGTAAAATAAGCTTGTTGCGCCTGCCCGAAATCCTGCTGCTTTCCTGTGGTTGCGGCCGTGCTAACTACGTAAATAAATGCATTGGAATGGCTGTCGATCAAACGGATGCGCTCCTCTGATGTATGAGGGGTTATAAGAAACACAAAACTGAGTTCATGTTTTTCGAAAAGCTCCTGATACTCTTCCACATACTCCTGTAAAGGCAAGTCGGGCAGAATTAATCCGGAAACACCGCAATCTTTGGCCTGCTGCAAAAACTTTTCCGTGCCATATTGCAAAACAGGGTTAAGGTATCCCATCATCAGGAGCGGGATTTTATATTTCCCTTTGATTTGTTCCAGCTGGCTGAAAAGCAGTTTGATATTCATGCCATTGGCAATGGCTTCTGAGCTGCTTTGCTGAATGACGGGTCCGTCGGCCAGGGGATCGGAATAGGGCATGCCCACTTCCAGAAA
>SLPR01000573.1 GCA_007131895.1 Bacteroidales bacterium
CCTCTTTCTTGAAAAAGACTGCCGGATAACGGTAGTATCATCGGGGGCCCCTCTCCGCTTACTTACAAATGAGTTTTCTGACAAAATAGAATTTATTTGTTTTCAGGAAACCGAAATAAGCTACCCGAAAGGAGGTTCGATGGTGGGAAAAATAGCGATGCAAATGCCGTCAATTCTATGGGCTATATGGCAGGAAAAAAAAATTACGGAAAGACTGGTTAAGAATCTAAAACCGGACATTATCATTTCTGACAATCGTTATGGTATGAGCTCAAAAAAAGTTTTGTCAGTATTTGTCACCCATCAGCTTCAGATAAAAATGCCGCAAAGCATTCAATGGCTCGAAAAAGTCATTAACCGGTTAAACCATTTCTTTATCAAAACCTTTGATCTTTGCCTTGTACCCGACACTTTAGCAGAGCCTGGTCTTTCGGGCAGCCTCTCGCACAAAACGCCTCTTACCAACCTTCTTTTTACCGGTATACTAAGCAGGTTTTCAGATTTTCCAGTGCCTCACAACTTTACACCTGCGGGTATGCCAAAAAATTTTATCCTGGTTATCCTTTCCGGCCCCGAACCACAAAGAAGCATTCTGGAAAATATACTAAAAGTACAGTTACAAAAAGATACGGTAGTTTGGTTCAGGGGGTTGCCCGGAAACAGCGAACCTTCAAAAACAGGAAACCATGTTTTTTATGATCATGCCCCAACCAAAGTGATGGCGTGGTGCATAAAAAACAGTGAAATTGCGATTTGCAGATCGGGATACAGTTCGATTATGGACTTGTCCGTATTTGGGAAAAAAGCGGTGATGATACCTACTCCGGGCCAAACTGAGCAGGAATATCTTGCCAGTCATCTGCATGACCTGGGCTACATATCCGCCTTGCCACAGAATGACGCGCACAAGATAAATGAATACATTAAGGACGCCAAAAGCAGGAAAGGATTGCCATTGCCCGAAAAACAATCATCAGTAAATCAAACGGTGGACAAGCTGCTTGATATGATGGAAGACAGGCAAAAGGGTTCCGCAGCAAAATGAGACAATTATCAGGAATTATCTTTTAATACGTTTTGGTCATTGTTTCAGGAACTGCAATGATAAAATCTGCAATTCCGATGCTTCTTTCATCCAGAGTTTCCACCTGCTGTTGCTCAACCGTGCTAATTGTTACAAGTTGCAATTCGGGTTGCTCATTGTGCAGGTACCATACAATCCCTTCATAATTGTTGGAATGATACGCACCGTGGAAATGGATAAAAACATTTCCGGGAGAAAAACCTGCAAGTATAAAATGAGCCATAGTGGCATCTTTGATGGCCTGCGCTTTGGGAAAGTTTTCGCTGGCATGGGCAGGCATGCCTGTCATTTCAAGCATCGCCTTATAGCCGGGAAGGTCAGGATCATAAGCTACAGGCAGAGGAGCAATAAACGACCGGGCTTCAACACTTAAATTTTCAAGCCCTTCAAATCCTTCCCTGTTAACCAAAGCAGCATATCGCCGGGGAACATTGGTAGCCATTAGCTTAAGTCCATTTTCTCTGGCAAACTCCACCAGCGGTTTTATATCTGTATGGTAATTACTCCATACACGGGCTTCGGCTACAAAATTCCTCTCTGCAATCAAACCGGAGAAGTATTCATCAATAAGCAACTGATTATCAGCTTCAAACATTTCCATTCCAAGTACAAGGTTTTTCTGTTTTGCAGCATGAAGGGCCCGGGTAAGTTCCAGCTGCAACCAGTGCCCGATGGGGTTGTTGTGTAACTCACCAAAAAGCACCACGTCATTTTCTGATGCTTGCTGAAACAAAGCTTGAAAAGTAACGATCTTACCTTCCTTGTCAAATATCTGGTATGCTTTTAAATCCTGGGCTGACAAGGCAACAGTACTAAAAAAAAGCAGCGCAACCCATATACATGCGAAAATTGAATTTTGCTTATACATAAAAATACAATTGAAATGGTTCGTTAATTTTTTACACTATCCGCAAATGTGTAAACCAGCCAGTATAAAAATTGCACTTGTCCTATACAGGACTTCCTCCTGCATGTTTCAATAAATTAAACATGGAAGATTGCCAAATATTTATGTGGTTCATCCCCGAATTAGCCTAAATCATCGGCTGTAAAAGAAAACGGCAATAAATCACGGACTTTATCGATTAAATAAACCTTACCTGATATGCCGCTCAGCAGCAATTTGATGGATTCCTTCTGATTGAACTCGTATTCTACCAATACCTGCCGGCAAGCACCACATGGAGAAACGGGGTAATCCACCAAATGTTTATCAGACCTGGCACTGACAGCAATTGCTTTGATTTTCACCCCGGGATAATTGGCCGAAGCGGAAAAGATTGCAACCCTTTCTGCACACAATCCGCTGGGATAAGCTGCATTTTCCTGATTGCTTCCCATGATAATCTCTCCATTTTCCAGCAAAATAGCCGCTCCAACAAAAAATCTGGAGTAAGGAGCATAGGCATTATTTGTCATTTTTCGGGAATGCTCAATCAGCTTTTGCTCTTCAGGCGATAACTCTTCTAAATCTTCAATTTCTATTATTTGAAAAGGAACTTGTATTGGCTTCATCAGAATTTGTTTCAGATTACAATTGTTAAATAGTTACCTGTATCCGATATGCAATACAGGGCAGTAAAAATAAGCATATATGTTAGTTTAACAAAAAAAAGAGGATATATGTTGCACAGACCCCACCCAAACAGTAAGCAGGGTTTGTGAGCAAAAACAAAATAATGGAGATTAAAACTAAACAAAATACATATAAACTCGTTAATTAATTGTAGAAACAAGAAAAAAAGAGCATCAGCCGGTTGGAAATAGCTCATTTTTTAGCTACCTTTGGTTGACTTATAAAAACAAATTTTCAGCGACAGATACTATGTGTTTGTTTAAATTATTGTTTAACTTTTAAATTTTATAACTATGAATAAATCAACAGGAA
>SLPR01000077.1 GCA_007131895.1 Bacteroidales bacterium
AAGGTGTTGCTATACGTCGTTCCTCCTTAATTTAATGTATAAATATGATTAATTATAAATACAGCTTAAAATGCTGTCAGTTGTTGAATTTCTTTTTTTACCAAAGTAACAAACTCTTCGGGTGTAAATGTCCCTAAATCTCCTTCACCGTGCTTTCTCACCGACAATGTACCATCATTTTCTTCTTTCTCACCAACAATAATCATGTAGGGAATTTTGCGTGTTTCTGCATCCCTGATCTTCTTGCCGGTTTTTTCACTTCGCTCGTCAATTAAAGTGCGAATTTCCGAATTATTCAGCAAAAGTAAAACTTTTTTTGCATAATTTTCATATTTCTCACTGATTGGCAATACAATAGCCTGTTCAGGGGTGAGCCAGAGCGGAAAGTTACCTGCACAGTGTTCTATTAACACGGCTACAAAACGCTCCATCGAACCGAAAGGAGCTCTGTGAATCATAACAGGGCGGTGTTTTTGATTGTCGCTACCGGTATATTCCAGTTCGAATCTATCGGGCAGGTTATAGTCCACCTGTATTGTGCCAAGTTGCCACTTGCGTCCCAAAGCATCCTTCACCATGAAATCGAGCTTGGGGCCATAAAAAGCTGCTTCGCCGATTTCTACCTCTGCTTTGATTCCTTTTTCTTCAACAGCCTCTATGATTGCTTTCTCAGCTTTCTCCCAATTTTGATCTGTTCCGATATATTTTTCCATTTTATCGGGGTCGCGAAGGGATATTTGCACATGATAGTCCTTAAATTCAAGTGCTTTAAAAATATAAAGGATTATGTCCATTACTTTAAGGAACTCTTCCTTTACCTGATCAGGCCTGCAAAAAATATGTGCATCATCCTGGGTAAACCCTCTTACGCGGGTCAAACCATGCAATTCTCCACTTTGTTCATAGCGATATACCGTGCCGAATTCTGCCAGGCGCACAGGCAAATCTTTGTAAGAATATTGCCGGGTCTTATATATTTCGCAATGGTGCGGGCAGTTCATGGGTTTTAACAAAAACTCTTCACCTTCAGCCGGGGTTTGAATAGGCTGAAATGAATCCTTTCCATATTTTTCATAGTGTCCGCTTGTAATATAGAGACTTTTGTTTCCAATATGGGGAGTAATTACCGGAAGATAACCTGCTTTACGCTGTACATTTTTCAGAAACATCTCAAGATTTTCGCGCAGCTGCGCCCCTTTGGGAAGCCATAAAGGAAGTCCCTGTCCAACATTGGCAGAGAAAGCAAAGAGTTCCATTTCGCGGCCAATCTTACGGTGATCGCGTTTTTTGGCCTCTTCCAGCATTTCCAGATATTCGGTCAGTTGCTTTTGTTTGGGAAAAGTAATTCCATAAACCCTTGTCAACTGCTTGCGGCTTTCATCACCTCTCCAGTAAGCACCGGCAATACTAAGCAGTTTAACTGCTTTGATTGGGCTGGTATCCAACAGGTGAGGTCCACGGCAAAGATCGGTAAAGTTACCAGACTCGTACAAGCTAATGGTTCCATCTTCCAAATCCTGCAAAAGGTCAACCTTGTACTCATCTCCTTTTTGGGTGTAAAAATCCAGCGCTTCAGCTTTGGTAATTTCTTTTCTTTTAAATTCCTGCTTCTGCCTTGCCAGTTCCTGCATTTTTTTCTCGATTTTTTCAAAATCATTGCTGGAAATGGTATGCTCACCAAGATCAATATCATAATAAAAGCCATTTTCCACATCCGGGCCAATACCAAACTTGGTTCCGGGATACAGGGTTTCAATGGCTTCAGCCATCAGGTGGGCCGATGAGTGCCACATGGTAGCTTTGCCTTCTTTGTCATCCCAGGTGTTGAGTTTTATACTTGCATTTTCGTTAATGGGCTGGTCAAGGTCTTGTGTATCTCCGTTTACAGTCACAGATAGTACGTTGCGTGCAAGTCCTTCGCTGATGCTTTTGGCTATATCCAAACCTGTTACACCTTTGGGGTATTCTCTTTGGGAATTATCGGGCAAGGTTATTTTTATCATCATTTTTCTTTAAAATTCAAGGGTGCAAAGGTACAAAAATAATCCTTTGCACGATACATAATTCAATTATATCGCACTTAAAATAACAGAAAAAAAAACTTTATCAGGAATGCCTTTTGATGAGTCTTAGCTGATGGGTGTATTTTCGGGTATCCACATTAAAAATACCATGATGGTCAATTTTATCAATTCTCACTTTCTGGTGGGCATGAATGATGTGTTGCTCATCAATCATTATACCCACATGAGTAATGCTTCCCTCTTCATTGTCAAAGAACAGCAAATCGCCCGGTAAAGCTTCATGCACAAGATTAATCATTTCTCCCTGGGATGCTTGTTGCGATGCATCGCGATGGATATGTCTGCCGGCCATTTTATACACAAGCTGAGTAAAACCAGAACAATCCATACCCAAAGCAGATTTGCCTCCCCACAAATAGGGAGAATGTAAAAACAATAGAGCATGATCGAGTATATGGGAGGAGTCAAATTCGCCTGCCTTTATGATTTCCCCATGATACTGCCATGTATCGCCGCATAGTTCAAATTCTTTATCTTTACAGTTGTAAAAGCTACTGCCAGCAGTAACAATAAAGCTGAAGTTCTGGGTCTTGTTTTCCAGGATTTGCACCAGATCGTTGCTCACCCATTGGGGTTGATCTTGCAGTTCATTGAAAGTTTCATTTTCCAGCGGGCTTAACTGTCCGGAAGAAACCCACCCCTGGTATCTGTCGGAATGGTTTTGAACAAAAAGCCACTTATCGCGCTTTTCCAGTATGTGAACCCAATCACCAAACAACAACTGAGAGATCATTTCACTCTTGTCGTCAGGCATCGAACGCATGGGCACTACGCTTAACAAACAAATACCTTGATTCATAGGGTTAATTTTTGGGGTAAATATAGGCAAAAAAATTAAATAGATTCCAATAGTTTTCAGCCTTAAAAATCAATTTAGAGTTCAGAATT
>SLPR01000004.1 GCA_007131895.1 Bacteroidales bacterium
CAAAACCTGAACTTTTCAGGTGATGTAAATCTGACTCCCAACTGGCGAATAGGTTTCAGCAGCGGATATAATTTTGAAATGAAAGAAATTACCTATACATCTCTGGATATTTACAGGGATTTGCATTGCTGGGAGTTATTAATCAATTGGATACCCTTTGGTTTCAGACAGAGCTATAATCTTACTCTGAGGGTAAAATCAAGTGTATTGCAAGACCTGAAACTTACACGCAGAACCCATCACCTTGACCGGGTTCAGTTCTGATAATTGCCAGGCCTTAGATGCAAAATAATTTTTTGTAAATGTTTTTTAGAAATAATTAGTGGGTTTGAAAAAAAAATTGAATATTTGCAGTGGCCAAAAACAGGAACTAAAAGGATTAGTCCTGTTGCCTGAAGTAACAATGAGTGTGGATTGAGGACTTCTTGTTATTATAGCAGACACGACCAAAGCATGTTTAAGTTAAAAGAATTAAATATCAGGCATTTGGGAATGTAAAAATATCTGTTGATGGTTGAAAAAGGTTGGATTTTACATCAACAAAGAAAAATTTAAGAATTATATCGTTAATATTTACTCGTATGAAATTTGTCGTGTAGTGTTTCCAGTCAGTAATGAAGATTGAAAGATGCACGACCAATTACATCTAACCCATTTAATAAACTTTAAGCAGATGAAAACTATTATTCAAATTGTATTGGCCCTGATAATTGTTCTCCTGGGTTATTTAATTTACGCAAGTATAATGGAGCCTGTTAACTTTAATCGTGAAGTTGCCAAAAGGGAAGCCCAGATTGTACAAAGGTTAAAGGATATTCGCCAGGTGCAGATAGCCCACCGATCAAGGTATGGAAGCTTTGTAAGTGATTTGGATTCATTGATGAAATTTTACAAAACCGATTCTCTTGCAACAATTCGTGCTATTGGTACAGTGCCTGATACCTTAACAGAAACTGAAGCGGTAAGACTTGGCATCGTTCAACGTGATACTTTTTGGATTCAAACCAGGGACAGCCTTTTGCGCAGAGCCCGTTACCCTATTGACTCCCTGGCTTATGTTCCCTTTACTGATGGAGTAAGATTTGTAATGGACGCCGGCCAAATTGAAAGAGGACTTACCAAACTGCCGGTATTTGAAGCGTATGCATTGCCAAAAGATTACCTGAAAGATCTCGACAGGTGGAAAGTGTATTATACCCGGGATATTGAAGCAGGTTTGCGCGTTGGTTCAATGTTTGAAGCCTCAACTGACGGTAATTGGGAATAATAAATTATACGGTAATGCATATTCCCTTTCAAGAAATGTTAAGCATTCATGATGCGGAAAATGTATTAAACACTTCCGGTAAAAACTTTTTATCCATCGAGCTTTCGCCCGGTGGATTTTCTTATTGTGTGCTTGATACCGAAAGATTCAGGTATACTCTGCTTGAATCTTTCCGTATCGAACATACAGGAGGGTATGATGTTGTATCCGATTTTCTTGAGCATATTGCCAAAGAAAAGAAGTTTCTTACCGCCGATTATCAACGAATTAGTTTTTCTCTTGTAACCCCCGGAGTTACATATGTGCCTGCCGAGCTGTTTTCGTACCTGGAAAAGAAAAGTTTTATAGATTTCAATATTTACCCGGATCAGGACTATGAAGTAAAGTTAGATAAGCTTAACAACCTTTCGGCTTATGCTCTTTACCCTTTTCCTAAAGTATTGCTTCAGAGAATCAATTACCTGTTTCCGGGTTGCCGAATCCGGCACAACTCTACCAGTCTGATTGAAAATATTCTTTACATGGTACGTTATGGGCGCTTTAGCCCGGAACTTGTACTAAATATCCAAAAGGACCATTTCGAGATATTAATTTTTGATGAAAGCAATCTCGTTTTTTATAATTCCTTTACCTATCAGGCATTGGACGATTTGTTCTATTACTTGTTTTTTGCGCTGGAGCAGCTTGATTTGCAGGCCGAGAATTTAGATACTATGCTCTATGGTGAGGTGAGTATAAATAGCGAGTTCTATAAGAAAATCAGATTGTATGTAAAATCCATTTCTTTTGGTCCCCGCAGTGAACTATTCAAATACAGCGACTGTTTTGATGATATTCCTCATCATTACTACTTTAGTCTTTTAAACCTGAACTCATGCGGATAATTGGTGGCAAATACCAGCGACGACACATTATAGCACCTTCAAAACTTCCGGTAAGACCCACTACCGATATGGCCAAAGAGGCCTTGTTTAGTATTATTAACAACCATTTTGATTTTGAGAATATTTCTGTTCTTGACCTTTTTGCCGGTACCGGAAATATATCTTATGAGTTTGCATCAAGAGGCACCCCGGAAGTTATTGCTGTTGACATGAATAACCATTGTGTCCAGTTCATAAAACAAACAGCTGAGAATCTCGGGATGGAGAACCTTAGGGCTGTCAGAGCTGAAACATTTCATTTTATCAGTTTCTGTAAAGTGAGTTTTGATATTGTGTTTGCAGATCCTCCATACGACTTCAAGGGTACTCCCGAATTACCCCTAAAGGTTTTCGAAACAAATATTGTAAAACCCAATGGATGGCTTGTGGTGGAACATGGCGAAACTGTAAATTTCTCGGGCCACCCTTTATTTGTGGAAAAAAGAAAATACGGAAAGGTTCATTTTAGTTTTTTCAAACCCAAAGAATAAACTCAATTTATTATGGAGAAAATTGCAGTTTTCCCGGGCTCTTTCGACCCGATAACCATAGGACATGAATCTATAGTTTTGAGAGCAATACCCTTGTTTGACAAGATTATTGTAGCAGTTGGGGTTAATGCTGAAAAGGCTGGTTTTTTTTCTGTTGAAAAAAGAGTTGAATGGCTGGAAAATGTTTTTGAAGATTATCCCTCTGTACAAGTAAAAACCTACCAGGGGTTGACCGTAGACTTTTGTAAAGCTAATAATATTGGTTTTATTCTCAGAGGTTTA
>SLPR01000164.1 GCA_007131895.1 Bacteroidales bacterium
ATCTGGTCAAAACGTTTGTCCCAGAAATCGCCGGGAATATCTTCCACAGTTTCAATACCTGGGATGTTTTCGCTGAGCAGAAATTGGGGATTAACCCTTGTTACCAGCACATTTTCATAATGACTGCGATTGAAAATGGAATATTTCCCTTTCATAGGCAATGCCACAGAATGTCGCCAAAGATAGTCATACTGAAGTTCTTTGGAGGTAGGCGGTTTAAAGCTATGCACTACCACTCCCCTGGGATTGAACTTGCTGAACACTTCCCGTATCAAACTGTCTTTTCCTGAAGTATCCATACCCTGCAATACCACCAGCACCCCGTATCGATTATGGGCATACATGGTATCCTGCATTTTGCTGAGCTTCTTACCTACTTTTTTCAATGCCTTCTTCTTTTCCTTCTTTTTGAGATCAATGTCCAGGCGGGTAGGTATTTCATCCAGTATTACAGCACTACTTACCATAAAATCCATGGGTGAGAAATTTTCCATATCCAAATCTTTTATTAAACATTACATTCGTTGTAATTACTGTTTTTTTTAAACAATAACAATGAGAGGGATGTTTAGCTAATGTAATCATTTTAAGAGAATCGTTTAATTTAAAACCCATAATTATGCTAACAACAACTTTATTTCCGGGAAGATATGTACAAGGACCGGATGCTATCAGGCATCTGGCAGAAGAAGTAAAAAGGTTTGGTGAAAAAGCATTCATGATTACCGACCCGTATGTATACGAAAACATTTTCCCGGATTACAAAAAAGACATTGAAAAAGATATAAAACTGACAACTGAAAGCTTTGAGGGAGAATGCACTGACAATGAGATTCAAAGGCTTTCAGAGATAGTAAGAAAAAAGGACACAGACATAGTAATAGGATTTGGCGGGGGTAAAACCATAGATACTGCCAAAGCTGTTGCCCACGAAGTAAAACTACCCATGATTATCATTCCAAGCCTGGCTTCTACAGATGCCCCCTGCAGTGCTCTGTCGGTAATTTATACAGAAAAAGGAGAAGTTGACAGGTATCTTTTTCTCCCCCAAAATCCCAACGTGATAATGGTAGACACCCGAATTATTGTCAATGCTCCCTCGCGATTTCTGGTATCCGGAATGGGAGATGCTCTTGCTACATGGTTTGAAGCAGAATCGTGCATGGTAAGCTACGCTCCGAACATGACCGGTAAAGCTGGCTCGATGACTGCCTATAACCTGGCCAATTTATGTTATGAAACGTTACTGGAATATGGAGAGTTGGCCAAAGATGCATGTGATGCAGGTGTAACCACCCCGGCACTTGAGAAAGTAGTAGAAGCCAATACTTTACTGAGCGGCCTGGGCTTCGAAAGCGGCGGTTTGGCCACTGCCCATGCTATCCACAATGGATTAACGGTGCTGGAGCCTACCCATGATTATTACCATGGTGAAAAAGTAACCATCGGCACGCTTGCTTCCCTCTTTTTAACAGACAAACCCACAGACCTGATAGATGAGGTTTATGGATTTTGCAGAAGCGTGGGTTTACCGGTAACACTGGCAGAAATAGGGCTCAAAGATGTATCTGACGAAGACCTTTATAAAGTAGCCAAAGCTGCCACAAAAGAAGAAGAAACAATTCACAATGAACCCATGCCTGTAGATGCTGACAAAGTCTTTGCCGCCCTTAAGATGGTGGATCAGTATGGCAAAAATTTCTTGTAGCAAAAGGCTACTACCGAATAACGGATAAAGATCGAAAAAGGCTGTCGCAAAGACAGCCTTTTTCATAATTGATAATCTGCCTTAGTATCAGGACCCCAATGTTGCTACCATAACAGCTTTGATGGTATGCAGGCGGTTTTCAGCCTGATCGAACACCACTGAATGTTCTGATTCAAAAACATCTTCTACCACTTCCATTCCGTCAAGACCAAACTTCTGGAAAATCTCTTCACCAACGGTGGTTTCACGGTTGTGGAATGCGGGTAAACAGTGGAGGAATTTCACTTTAGGATTGCCTGTTTTCTTAATGGCATCCATATTCACCTGGTAAGGTTTCAGCAGCTTGATGCGCTCTTCCCATACTTCATCAGGCTCACCCATTGAAACCCAAACATCGGTATACAGGAAGTCGCAATCTTTCACAGCTGCATCCACATTATCAGTGATAGTAATTTTAGCTCCGGTTTCTTTGGCTATTTCACGACATTGTGCCACCAACTCTTCTGTTGGCTGCACTTCTTTGGGGGCAGCTGCGCGAAAATCCATTCCCATTTTCGCAGCACCTACCATCAGAGAGTTACCCATGTTGTTGCGGGCATCTCCCAGGTAGCAGAATTTGATTTGGTTCAGGGGCTTGTCGCTGTGCTCCATCATGGTAAGGAAGTCAGCAAGAATCTGGGTGGGATGAAACTCGTTGGTCAAGCCATTCCAAACCGGAACACCACTGTACTCAGCAAGTTCTTCCACGGTAGCTTGCGCAAAACCCCGGTACTCAATACCATCATACATACGACCCAATACCCGGGCTGTATCTTTCATGGATTCTTTTTTGCCAATCTGGCTACCGCTGGGACCCAGGTAAGTTACCAATGCACCCTGATCGAAGGCTGCTACTTCAAAAGCGCAACGGGTTCGGGTACTTGCTTTTTCAAAAATCAAAGCAATGTTTTTTCCTTTTAAGCGAGGTTGCTCATAACCGCCATATTTGGCTTTTTTCAGATCGAGGGAAAGATCCAGTAAAAATTTGATTTCCTGTGGAGTAAAATCCAGCAACTTTACAAAACTTCTGTTTCTAAGATTGAATGCCATAACGTTTGTTTTTTATAATTAATAACTAGTGTTAATAAGAAAACTCATCATTTTTACAAGTGCTTGATAAGAAAGCGTCAAGTGCAAGGCGGGCGATGGATGAAAAACAGGAGTTTACTTTTCGTAAATGACTGTTTTGAAGACAAGCCCAACGCAGCAATTGGCGTTTTCTTGCAAGCACTAACTAATTGATAGTAAGCTCAAATGCTAAAATATTATCTATGGATAATGGTTCCGGCAGTTTGATTGCCCAACTGGGTAGCTTCTGTAATAATGGCTTCTTTACCTCCATTTTCAACAAACTCAATGCAGGCCCGGACTTTCGGTGCCATGCTACCTTCGGTGAACTGACCATCAGCAAGGTGCTTTTTTATTTCGGGGATATCGATCCTGCCCAGTTTCTGCTCGCCGGGTTTGTGGAAGTTGATATACACATTGGGCACATCAGTTAGGATGCAAAATTCATCCGCTTTGATTTTGTTTGCCAGTAATGAGGAAGCAAGGTCTTTGTCGATCACTGCATCAATACCCACCATTTTTCCTTTTTCATCAATATATGCAGGGATTCCGCCACCACCAACGGTAATAACTATATTTCCTTCGCGCGCCAGTTTTTCTACAGCTTTCCAATTGGGGATTTCCTGGGGTCTGGGGGATGCAACTACTCTTCTCCATCCGCGCTTGCGGGGATCTTCGTGAAACACCCATTTTTTTTCCTCTATGAGTTTGTCAGCTTCCTCTTTGGTATAGAAGGGGCCGACCGGTTTGGTGGGATTTTGAAAAGCAGGGTCCTTTTTATCCACCACCACCTGCGTAACAAGGGTAACAATATTGCGTTCAATACCATGCTCTGCCAGCACATTGCGCAATTGTTGCTCAATCATAAACCCGATAGAACCCTGGGTTTCGGCAACACAAAAATCGATAGGTTGTGTGGGTAGGCCATAAATCTTTTTGCCCGCCTCGTGCTGCAGCATTACATTGCCTACCTGAGGGCCATTGCCATGACCAATAACAAGATCATAACCGGTTTTTATCAGTTCGACCAAGTGCTGACAGGTATCATAAACATTCTGTTCCTGTTCATCAATGGTTCCAACCTGATCGCCTCGTAAAAGGGCATTGCCACCAAAAGCAATTACAGATAATTTTTTCATTCTTTTTTAGATTTTAAGGGTTTTGATAATTCAAAATAAAAGAATTGCCAAACAAAACAGTTATTTTGACTATAATTTGGATTAGGGAAAGCGCAGAAATTCAGATGGTTCTCTATGGGGAGTCAGAGAACATCAGTTTGTTTGTCGGGGATATCCGACGGAAATAAAATGAAACAAACAGGATAACCTCTAGTAAGGCTCATAAACGAATTTGTTTAAAATTCAGCCCTGCAAAACTAAAAAGATTTATTGAATTGGAGCGAGGAAACAAAAGGTTTATTGAAAATTTTGCAAAAGAACGGAAAGTTGTGATAACGATCAACCTACTGAACATCTTCCATGCTTATGAGCTCATTAAGAATGGCATAAACCGTAAGACCAGCAACAGATTTTATGTTGAGCTTCTGGGTAATATTCTTGCGATGCGAAATGACGGTGTGGGTTGATATAAAAAGCTTGTCTGAAATTTCTTTATTGCTCAATCCCTTTACAAGCAATTTTAACACGTCAAGCTCACGTGCAGAAAGGGTTTCGGGTGTCTTCTTGCGATTTTTTTCGGGCGTTTTATCAAGAAGATCTCCAAGTTTTTTACTGATCTTCTGGCGTGTGTCTCCTACCATTATCACCTCATCGAACATACTAACAATCTCGTCATCATACAATGAGTAAATCACTCCGGCAACCAAAAGATCATTCCCACTAATTTCTTTAAGTTCCAGCAACCCATCAGGATTTACAAAAGTGGGGTTCAGCAATACCATTTGCGGCTTATACTTTTTTAAACTATCATGAAGCATAGAAGAACAGGCAACTTCCTTTACGGAAGAGAAAAAACCAAGGCTTTCCGCGATATGTATCAATCCTTTTCTGATGATTTCTGAAGGTTCTGCAATGATTAATGTTCTATTCATGACTGAACTTTAACTGATTTTTTTCTCTAACTGTTCAACAATCGGTATCAACACCTTATCTTCAATACGAGCATGGTTGATAAGATCATCCTCGAACTCAATGAGCTCATTCAGAATACGCATGCGGATATAACGATCATTGGAAGGAGGGAAATATTTAATCAGCAGACTTTTAAGGTCAGTTAGTTTTTCTTCAATGTTATCATGCCTTTCTTCAAAAACCCCTATGTGATAATCGATATCGGAAATGTTGGACGGGTCTTTTTTGATTTGCTCAGAAAGGGCAGCAGCATAAGGAAAAGCCGTTTCATCTTCATAGGCAAGATGTTCTTTAACCTCAACAATGTATTGATGAAAAAACTTCTCAAGCTGCTGTGTGGCCGGATGGTCAACTTTATTTATAAATTCCTCAATCAAAGTTTCAAGATAGGGAATTTTCTCTTCAAGGTAATACTTGTGTGAATTTTCCAGGTATCTGAGAAGCATATCAATATCCACATTTTTCAGCTTGCGGTCAGGAAAAAAATTTTTATTGAGAAAAACATTTACCATCAGCATGAAAAAATCTGTGTTGATATTCCTGTCTTCGCATACCTGCTTAACAGTGCGATCACCAAATCCTAATTCTATACCAAAACGCGGCAAGAGCACAAGTGCTCTTCTGTCCTGCATCACAATATCCGCAAGTTTGGTCTTTCCGAAAATAATCATATCAGTCATAAGATAAAGTTAAAGAACTTTTTCTGTTTTTTTCTTCTCTTCTGTCGCATTTAAAAGCCATGCAAGGGCATGCTCCTCATTTTCAAAAACCTTGATGGTGACACCGAATTTTTTACCGGAAGCAATAATCATATTAATGTAGTATTTTTTGGAAAAAGTACCATCATAAATAACGGCTGCTTTTTTTAATCCGGTTCTGTTGACTGCAGGAAGCAGTTCCTGTTCAAACCATTTTCTCTCATTGGGCAATTCATCTCCCTGTTCTCTTATATCAGACAAAAAATACCGCACCTCTTCTGCTGAAGCAAAGTTCAGCAATGTTAAGTAAGCAGTTTTATACTCTGAAGCATCAGGTTCGCGTTTCCATATTATTCGGCCAAGCTTTTGTTCCGCATTGAAACTCACCAATGCATAGTCTTTGTCCAGCAGAATCTTTTCTTTCATCTTGGGAACGTTTATATTGAAAAATTGTTACTGCAAATCTAAATTAATTAACAGTTCAAATATAAAAACACTTAAAAAAACACATCACTCGCTGATTGCAAGCACTTTACACAACACGTTCGCCACAAAATCAACAAATTGAGCCATTTACGGGTAAATTTCTTCAATAGAAACGAATTGAAGAATGCTTTTTTTTTGTAAAAAAATACGCAGGAAAAGAATTTTCAGAATGTATCTTTCGCAAAAAGCTTTTAGCGATCAACAGATAATAGAAATTCGAGCGGGATATGCACTCTCTTTCTCCAGGCATTTTCGGAGTGTCCGGCTCCTTTAAATTTTTTACTAACCCAGTCTTTCCCCTCTGAAAAGCCAGCGGCGGCCATCATACTGTCTACTTTTACCTGGTAAGGCTCATAGAGTGCATCAATGGTGTCAGTCCCGTAGTCAAAATACAATTTATGTCTTCCGGGTAACGGTATATTTTCCGCCACATACTCAAGAAATACTCCATCCAATGCGGGCCAGTGGGTTGAGATGCATGCGGCTCCGCCAAAAACATCAGGGTACTCAGCCAGTGCATAAAAAGAAATCAACCCTCCCATACTGGAGCCCATGATAAAAGTACTTTCTCTTTCAGTATTGGTACTGTAAGTTTTATCAATAAAAGGCTTAAGTTCTTCCACAAGAAATTTCAGGTATTTATCCGACAAAATCTCCCCTTCCCACCCCTTATTGCGTGCTGCAGCAAGGACTTTATCTTCAGGTTTGCCGGGCATATATTCCTGCATACGCAGGGGTGTATTCCATACGGCCACCACAATGGCTGGCCTGATACGCTGTTTTTTTTGCAGGGAAATCAATGCCTTTTCCAGTTCCCATGCCTCACCGCCAAATGCCGTGTGGGGATTGAAAACGTTTTGTCCGTCATGAATGTACAAAACATCGTAAGTGAATGACGGGTCGTAGTCAGGGGGAAGAAAAACTTCAACCTGGCGTGCTTTAATGTATGCAGACTGAAATGACGGATATTCATCAATCCAGATTTTTTCTCCTGTAAAATTGCAGGAAACTAATCCCATAGCTACTGACATAAAAACGTATAATTGTATGTGTTTCATCTGTCTAAATTTGATTAAAGTTGCTAGATGGAACATCCAAAACTTCCTTTATTCGCTGATAACCAATTGGTTTTCCAATTAGTCATACTCGTGTGTGTTTAAAAGTTAATCATGGATGTTTCATCTGTTCAGAAATTTCAAAAGAAAGCATATCGGCTGGTAAACATGCCGCAAACTTAAGCAATAATATTGAACCTCAATAAAGACCCATCAATTCAATTCCAAACAACCGAATAAACAGCTTATGAAAAGAATCAGAGCTTAAGTGCTCCCATCCCTCCGTCTACACCAATTACCTGACCGGTAATCCATGAAGCATCTTCGCTGAGCAGAAAACCGGCCATGGCAGCTATGTCTGAAGCATTACCCACCCTTTTCAGGGGATGTCTTTGCGCCGAAGCTTCTTTTCTTTCTTCAGAATTCAGCAACCGGGATGCAAGGGGAGTATCTGTTAGCGAAGGAGCAATAACATTAACCCTTACTGAAGGTGCCAATTCGGCTGCCAGCGATCTTGCAAGCCCCTCCAAAGCTCCTTTCGCCATACTTACCGAGGCATGGTAAGCCATCCCCTGTCCTACGGCTACGGTACTGAAAAACACCACAGATGAACCTGAAGATTTTTTAAGCTTGCTTAAAACCTGTTGAACGACTTTAAAAGCGCCCAGGGCATTCAGCTGAAAATCCTCCATCACATCTGCGGGTTTAAGGCCCCTCAATGGTTTCAGATTGATACTGCCAGGACAGTAAACGAGACCATCAAGGGTGTCGGGCAAAAACGAAAAATCATAATCGTTAGCCATCACATCCAGTTCACTCCATTCTACATTTTCCATACTTTCAAGTTCACCGGCATTTCTGCTCATGGCAAATACTTTATGATTTTTGTGCAATCTCTTTACAAGCTCATTTCCAATCCCTGAACTTGCACCAATAATCAATATGTTTTTCATATGTCAAAACTTGATTTGTTTAGCTACTTCTTTTTTCTAAAATTTAATACTAAGCAAACCAACAGGTGTAATACAAAGTTCAAAATTCCAGGCCCAAAGTCCATCAAAATTACCTTCCCGAAAACCTATAAAGAGTCGCATTTTGCACTTTGCCAAAATACATCTACCAAAGTTAATTATTCTGCATGCAATAAGACCCATTGAAATAACAGATATCAGGCTATTAGCAAAGAAACCTAAATACTTAAGACCCACACAAAACTCTAATCTATAAAAGGGAATAATCTGCTTGTAAAACAAATAAACTCTATACATAACGATGAGATGTCGTTCAGAAAACCAAGGGTTTTCTTCCGGGTAAAATACCCAGTCATTTTCAAGTGATTATCCGCTTTCATTAAGCTGTTCAATCCCTTTACTTTACTATAGTAATTTTCAACCAGAAAACCAATACAGGTATGAGAAT
This sequence comes from Bacteroidales bacterium, assembly GCA_007131895.1. Classification (GTDB taxonomy): domain Bacteria; phylum Bacteroidota; class Bacteroidia; order Bacteroidales; family UBA7960; genus SKVR01. The sequence goes on from SLPR01000164.1 coordinate 8,564, forward strand.
GATTCCAAAACGAAAATGGCCGGAGCCGGAAAGATTTCACACCCGACCCGTCACAGTTAAAAGGAAAAGAAAGAATAAAAACATGGTGACGATTCTTTATTTATTAGACAAGTATTTTAAATGACCACCAATTAATTCGAATCTTAAGCATATGAACTTCTTCGGATACAGGCAGCTATTAAAAGGGAAAGCGACTATATTACTTTTGTTATTTTTTTCAATCCATACACTGCATGCGGCATGGGTTGACAACATACCCACCAGGGTGAAAAATCCTGACGGAACTGTTATTGAGTGTTATGCCAGTGGCGACGAATTTTTCAACTTTTTGCACGACAGTGCCGGTTTTACCATCATTGCAGGAAAAGATGGATTTTATTATTATGCCATTCCATCAGGCGATACCCTTGCTGCTTCCTCGCTGAGAGTGTACGAAGCAGACCCAAAGCAAGCCGGACTTACACCCCGGGCAGGGATAAGTGAAAAAGAATATCAGCGCCGGAAAGACAAAATGTTTGAGGCATTCGAAGATTCTCCATCCAAAGCTGCACACGAAGGCACACTCAACAACCTGGCAGTATATATCCGCTTTAGTGACGATACTGAATTTACAACCCCAAGATCTACATTTGATGGCAGACTGAACAATGATGAAGCACCGTCAGTAAAAAACTATTTCCATGAAGTATCCTATGGCATGGTAACAGTGGAAAGCCACCATTACCCGCCTTCTGCAATGAACGTAAACATCTCTTACCAGGATGTTTACCCCAGATCTTATTTTGAACCCTATCATGCAGTCAATAACCCCAACGGCTACACGAGCACACAAAGAACCGGCAGGGAACACCAACTGCTTCACAGAGCGATAAATGCCATTGCTGATTATGTACCCGAGGATCTGGATCTGGATACTGATGGTGACGGCAGGGTAGACAATGTTTGCTTCATCATTAAAGGTGGATCTGGTCCCTGGGCTTCCATTCTCTGGGCTCATCGCTGGGCACTTTTCAGTACCAATACTTATATAAATGGCAAACGGGTATGGGATTATACTTTTCAACCTGAAACCCAGGCTACCGTCCAGATTCTCAGTCATGAACTTTTTCATACTTTCGGCGCTCCCGACCTATACCGCTATTCAAATTCAAATATTACCCCGGTAGGGCCATGGGACTTAATGCATTCGGGTCATGGCCACATGGGAGCCTACATGAAATGGAAATACAGCAACCAGACATGGATCAGTGATATACCGGTAATCTCCACTCCCGGCACTTACACTTTGAACCCTTTAACGTCGCCCGAAAACAATGCTTTCAGAATCAATTCGCCCAATAGTGAAACAGAATATTTTGTTATAGAGTACAGAAAAAAGGAGCCAGGCACCTACGAAAATAATCTTCCGGGCAGCGGATTATTGATTTACAGAATCAATACCCTTGCCGGGAACGGTAACGCCAATGGTCCGCCCGATGAGGTATATGTATACAGACCCAATGGTACCAATAGTTTAAACGGATTGGTATTCAGCGCCAATTATTCTGCCCAGGTGAATCGTATTGAAATCAGTAATTCCACAAACCCGTCGCCATTTCTGAGTGATGACAGTGCCGGTGGACTGTTTATCTCCAACATTGGCTCTGCAGGTCCGACCATCAGCTTCGACTTGTTTGGAGGCCCCACTGATAGTTTTGAAATTACAGCTGAGGCATCTCCGGAACATGGAGGCTCTGTGGAAGGGGCCGGCATATGGTATGAAGGACACACGGCTACCCTAACCGCTACCCCTGCCAATGGATTTTCTTTTGAAAACTGGACAGAAAACGGCACCGTGGTATCCTCTCAGGCCAGTTATTCTTTTACGGCTTCTGCCGACAAACACCTTGTGGCTAACTTTGGCTCGACAACCCCCGTATGGCATATTACCCTCACAGCCAACCCTACTGCCGGTGGCAGTGTAAGCGGAGGAGGTAACCATACGGAAGGCGAAAACATAACGGTCACCGCTACCCCTTCCACCGGTTACAATTTTATCAACTGGACAGAAAATGGATCGGCAGTTTCAACTTCGGCCTCTTATTCTTTTGAGGCGGAAGAAAACCGGGAACTGACGGCGAACTTCGCTATTAAATCCTACCAGATAACCCTTACTGCCAACCCCACCAACGGAGGAAATCTTACCGGAGCCGGAACAGTTGATCATGGCACTGTAAGAGCCGTAAATGCCTTCCCTGCAAGTGGATTTACTTTTGAAAACTGGACCGAAAACAGTGTAGTGGTATCATCCAATACACAGTATATTTTTCAGACTACCTCCGACAGAAACCTGGTGGCAAACTTCAGCAGCAATTCAACACCTGTATATAGCGTTGTGCTGAACAGCAACCCTGCCCAAGGTGGAGCTACCAGCGGAGCAGGTAATTATAATGATGGACAGCAGGCGTCACTTACTGCTACACCGTCTGTTGGCTACCAGTTTGTAAACTGGACCGAAAACGGCACCGTTGTTTCCTCACAAGCAAGCTACAGTTTCACTGTAACCAACAACAGGACACTAACAGCAAATTTCGCTTTAACTTCTCACAACATTACACTCAACGCCAGTCCTTCAACCGGGGGCTCAGTATCCGGAGGAGGCAGCTTTAACCATGGTCAAACAGCTATTGTCACTGCCACTCCTCAGACAGGTTATAATTTTGTCAACTGGACCGAAAACGGCAATGCAGTTTCCTCCAATCCCAGCTACAGCTTTACTGTATCCGGCAACAGGAACCTCACCGCCCATTTCAGCCTCACCACATACAACATCACAGTAAATACAGCGCCATTATCAGGCGGAGCAGTATCCGGCGGTGGCAGTTATGACCATGGTCAGACTGCTACCCTCTCTGCCACTCCGGCAAGCGGGTACACCTTCCTCAACTGGACTGAAAACGGAAA
>SLPR01000157.1 GCA_007131895.1 Bacteroidales bacterium
ACAAAGCTGACGAAAAAGAAGTGAAGAAGGCAGAAGAGCCCAAAGCAGAAAAAGCTGACAAAACAGAAGAGAAAGAAGAGAAGAAGTCAGAAGAGCCTGAAGCTGACAACACAGACGAAAAAGAAGAGAAAAAAGATTAATTATTTTTGATTTTCTTTCTTAATCATAAAGCACCTTGCTTCGGCAGGGTGCTTTTTTGTTATGGCAGTGTTTATTAATTCTACTTTGACACATTTAATCTTTGAAATTGTATTACATGTCCGCAATAGTTAAGCATCTTTGACAAGACCAACAGGAACACACTGGGTTTAATGGCAAATCTGTAATAACCTCAAATTACTCTTATTTCTATGTAAAGACTAGCTTAGCTTTTTTTACCTTGCAAAACCCAGAAATAACAAAACCATTGCTACAGCTTCAGACCCGGTTTGACCTGAAAATCAGAAAGAGCAACATGTGACCTCACAAAACAAGGAAAGGTAATACATCCCCGTTAAAAACAGTATTCTTTTGCTCTTTTCCCGGCTTCCTCATGACCCTTGGACGCTGCTAATCGCAGGTCCTCACAGGCCTGTTTTTTGTTGCTCATTTGAGCATGCAAGGTTGCCCTGACAAAATAGCTTTCTGCCGTGGGCTCAAGACGGATTGCCTGGTTGAAATCTTCCAGGGCCTCAGCATATTTCCCTGAGTCGAAAAACATTTCACCCCGCTTCTGATAGGCCAATGGATTGCGGGGGTTGATTCGCAGAATGAGCCTGTAATCTACCAGTGCCTGAGAGTCTCTCCCTAATCTGTGATAGGCCTCAGCCCGGTATATGTAAGCTGTTTCGTTGTTTCGGTTCAATCCAATGGCACGGGTAAAGTCACGCGTGGCAGCATCATATTCACCTGCGTAGAAATAGGACAATGCTCTCTGGAAATACGTCTCTTCGTTTCTCTGCCTGTAGGAGTTGATAAGCGTTGTATAATCTTCTATGGCCAATGCATATTGTTCGCTATTGTAAAAGGCATCTGCCCTGAGCTGAAACAAAGTCTGATTATTGGCTCCATGATAAATGGCAATAGAAAGATCCTCTGCTGCTTCTTCAAACTTTTCCCTTTTAAGATAAATCATAGCCCTTTCTATCCTCAGTTCGCTGTGTTCAGGGTCGGAGGTCAGGGCTTTGGAAAAGTCCTCATAGGCAAGTTCTGTTTCATGCCTTTGAAGGTATAGTTTGCCCCGGTTAAAAAAAACATTGGGGTTTTTGTGCCCCAGTTCAATAACTTTGGATAAGTCACCAATAGCAGCGGCCGCTGAGCTATTCCTGATGTATATTTCTGATCTTTTTAAATACGCTTCAATATTTTTGGGGTTTTTCTCAATGGATGAGTTATAGTCTTTCAGAGCATTGTCATGTTCACCAATGGCAGAAAATGAGATAGCACGAAAAAAATATGCCTCAGCAAATTCCTTGTTAAATTCAAGTGCACGGGTAAAATCATCAATGGCATTTCTGGGTTGTTGCAGGTGTTGATAGCATCTTCCTCTTTCGAAATAGGCCTCATAAAAATGTGGCACAATTTCGATGGCTTCAGAAAATTGTTCTATCGCCAGGGAGTAATTTTGAGAAGCAATCAACTGCAGCCCTCTGTTAAAGGACTCATTGGCAGTCTGGCTTTTGAGCATAAATGGAAATACAACCATCAGAAATATTAAAACAAGGGCTTTGGGATACCAGGAAAAGGTCATTGAGGTATGCTTGATATAATTTGAATAATCGGGAAAACTTGGTGAATAACAAAATTAGGCAGAATTGTTGAACTGCAAACATCCCGGCATAAAATAATTAATTATTTAATAAAGTTTTGCAGGAGATTTTTTAAGACAAACCCAAAATCAGGATACCGGATCAAAACCAGTTTGTTTGATCCATTTAAAAGGGTTTGTGTTTGTCTGTCATCCATTAGAATTTTAATCTTCCAGCCATCACCTGCGGGCTCCCAGCTCCGGGCTTTCCATGGGTCATTCTCCTGTTTGTCAGGGTCTTTAATATGGATGTTTTGCCACACTTTCCTTTTTTCGGTAAATATTTCTTTTACCGAACCATCAGCAGTTGGGAACCAGAAACACTGCTACTGAAAAACCTCACGATATAAACTCCGGTATCCAAGGCTGATATATCAATAGTCTCAGAAGCTTTGGCAGGAAGATGAATGAGCATTTGTTTTCCAGCAGTGGAAAATATCTCCAGTCTTTCTATTATTTCCGGCGAAGAAAAAACAAAACTTTCCCCGGCAGGATTGGGGTAAATGGTTACATCAATAGGATAATCAGGATTATTCACAAATACAGTAGTGTCGCCCCAAATCTTTTCAGCAAAAACAGGATAATCAACAAAAGGGTTTCGGTTTCCCTGCAGTTCATAAATTAAATCATTGCGCAATCTTTCTCTCTGACTCACAGGATCATTTCTGTGCCATTCCATGAGCATCTCAATCGCCCATGGTTCATAGCCGGGAAAAGTGTTATGGTCAAACATGGTATTTCCCTCTTCACTGTAAGTCCAGTCTTCAATCCGATCTTCATAACGGGTAATCATGTAAAGGAAGGCACGGGCCAAATCTCCCTTGTATTCATCGATAGGCTCAAAGGCAGTTCCTGTGTAATGATCCCCGGCGGTGTTGGCACCAAGCTTTCCTCCGTTGAGCGAAGTCCAGGTGGGACTTGCTACCATCCCAAAGGGATAGTTATTGCGTACAGCATTCACATGCTTATCCACAGGGTAAATGTGGTACATGTCTGAATTCATGGGATTCACATCCCCTCCAAACCAGGAACGGGGCATAGAGTGCTCCCTGTTATAAACATCGCCTTCAATATTGCCGCCCGATCCGGTATCCTGATCTTCTCCGAAAACGAAAAGGTATGGAGGCTCACTGCAGGGAATATCCGAGTAGATATCCCATA
>SLPR01000548.1 GCA_007131895.1 Bacteroidales bacterium
ATTGCTCACGGTTTATTTTAAGCCTTCCACTTTGCTTGTTTTTGAAGCTCTCAGCATAATACACAGAAGCAGAAAGATTTTGCTCCCCGGTTTGGGATGCCGGCTCCCGCCTGGCGGGTGAATAGTTTTGCAGCTCAACAGGCAGATCCCTCATTTCAATGATATTTCCGTTTACCAGCACAAAGGCATGCTCAATGGCATTCTGCAACTCCCTGATATTGCCGGGCCAGGGATATTCCATCATTAACTTTAGAGAGTCACGGCTTAATCCTTTTACATTCTTGCCGGTTTGTGCATTGAATTTTTCTATGAAGTAATCTGTCAGCAATGGAATATCCAGATGCCTTTCGCGCAAGGAGGGCATAACGATGTTGAAAACATTCAGCCGGTAGAACAAGTCTTCTCTGAAAATCTCTTTTTTAATGAGTTCGCGCAGGTTTTTATTGGTGGCAGCCACAATGCGCATATCCACTTTCACCGATTTGTTATCCCCCACCCGTTCAATAGTCTTCTCCTGGATAACCCTTAAAAGCTTGACCTGTATACTCTGATTGATTTCACCAATTTCGTCAAGAAATATGGTGCCGCCGTTGGCCATTTCAAATTTCCCCGGCTTGTCTTTGTAAGCTCCTGTAAAAGCACCTTTTACATGCCCAAAGAGCTCACTCTCCAGGAGCGTTTCTGAAAAAGCCGAACAGTTTACTTTTACCAGAGGACCATTTTTCCGCTCAGAAAGCCCGTGAATGGCATCTGCCACCAGTTCTTTTCCCGTTCCGCTTTCTCCCTGTACAAGCACATTCACCTCTGAATCTGCTGCCAGCGATATCATCCTGTATATCTCCTGCATCTTTTGATCGTTACCGATGATTTTGCTTCTGATCAGGAATTCTCCCTTTCCAAAAGTACCCGGTGAATGAGTGATACAGTCCATTTCATCAGAAATATCAGTTATGTTAAACAGGAACAGATCTTCATTCCCCTTCTTGACGAAAGTGTTCACTGAAAAGTACACCAGTTTTTCCTGTTTACCACTTTTCACCAGCAAGGTTTTGTGAAAAGTACGTTTTCCTGCTTCTACCATACTGCGCATGCAATTGTCCATGTCAAACCTGCGCATATCAGTGGTGAAAAAGGTGTAATCATTGAGATTGGAGGGTTGATAGTCCTGGGGAAGAGCCAGAATTTTGCTCCGGGCAAAATCATTGATAAACTCAATATTCAGCGCTTTATCGGCTATGATAAGACCACAGGGCAAAGTTTCGGCAAGTGTTCTGAAATCGGTAAACATGATACTATAAGTTAACACATGGTTAGCAAAGTTAATGCTTTTTTGTAAACAAAAGTGTTAACTATTGCAATAACGGAAGAACGCAAAAACAACGTAATCCCCTGTCTTGCATTCTATTATGACTCATGGCATGGAAATGGACATACAGATAGCGTAGCACAGAAATTCAACTTTAACAATCATATTTATATCAATCATTAAAAAAAATTAATCATGACAAGAACAAACATTTTATTCGTATTGGGAGGAATTGTAGCAGGAATTTTACTTACATCATTGCTGGCCTACAAAGCAGCTCCGGGTATGATGTTGAAAGAAGCAGAGAGCAAATACAACTTTGAGCAATCTGTTCAGATATTTGAACAAACAGCCAAAGATATGGGCTGGAAAATTCCTACCGTGCATGACATGAAAGAGACCATGCATGTTAATGGATACAAGGTAGCCAGCATGAAAGTTTTTGAGCTTTGTCATCCCGATCATGCCTATGAAATTCTGAAACTGGACCAGGAAAGAATTGTTTCGAGCATGATGCCCTGCAGAGTTTCAATTTATGAGAAATCAGACGGCAAAACGTATGTTTCCTGGATGAACACAGCCATGATGGGAAATATGATGGGCGGAACCATTGCAGAGGTGATGGGAATTGCCTCGGCTGATAGTGAAAAGATGATTCAATCTATAAGTAAATAAAAAGAAAAAGAAGGGAAAAAAGTACAGAAAGTCTTTTTTGATTGGTGCTTATTGTGAAAGAGCCGGATGTGATATCCGGCTCTTTTTTTTATGTTTATTTCCTGATCAACAGCCAGGTGTCTGCATGCTCTTCAAACTGGGAACGAATTTGCATGATTCTGGCCCTGGCATCATTTTCCCTGTTGAAGGAATCAACAGAAACACGATGCAGGCCTGTCTCGCTGAGCAAAATAACAGGCTCAAACCCTTTCATTCTAAGGGTTTCCTTGAACCGATCAGCATTGTCCCTGTTGCGAAAACTACCAATGATAACAAAATAAGATTTCTGATCATGCCGGCTTTTATCTTCATCGCGGGCAAAAGTAAATCTTTCCTCAAGTGACATGATGCCGGTGGTGTGGTCTACCTCAACAGCAATATCAGTCTCTTTCTCAATCACAGGTCTTTCCATTACCGGTTCATCCACAGCAGCCATTCTTTTTGACTTGCAACCCGAGAAAACTAACATGACAGCAACAATCAATACCAGTTTCATTTTCATATTTCAACTTAAATTTAAGGTTAATTACACAATACGCAACTCTTTATGTTTAATTCATAGCGAAATTAGATATTTTTCAGACAAGAACAATGTTTTTTAATTTATTTGGCACAAATTCCCATCTGAAAGAAATATACCGGCACTTAATCCGGATGAATAAAGCTGGAAAGAAACAAAACACGTTTCTTCACACATTGCAATAACGTAGCTTTAGATAAGAAATTATGGATTGTGCATAAGAAAGTTTGGACTAAATAATAAACAGACTACTGCTCCATTGCGGACATCATTTCAAGAAACATGTCAGTATAAATAAGCACATCGGAAGGGATATCATTGATTCTGTAATCGGACCTTTTGTGTCCCAGTCGCACAAATACAGCATCCCATTGGGGAACAATAAAAATATATTGCCCGAGAATTCCGCGAAAATAGGGTATGTTCATACCACGGTGATTGAGAATCCAGGTTTGAAAGCCATAGTAGTCAACCTCATTTCCCTTTTTATCAGAGACATATTTAAGAGGCGTGGTCATTTGCATCAAAAACTCAGGAGAGATGATTTGTTCGTTTTCCCAATAGCCTCCATTGAGCACCAGCTGTCCCAGCCGGGCAAAATCCCTGGCATTGCTGTTAAAGCAGCAATAAGCCTTTTCCATTCCATCTTCATGGTCAAGACTCCACAAGGCATCGTTTTCGGCACCGATTCTGTTCCAGAACTTTTCTGCAAAATAATCTGATATCCTTTTCCCTGTTGCCTGTTCAACGACAAAAGCCAGCAATTGGGTGGTACCGCTGGTATAGTAAAAAACACTTCCCGGGGGGTCAGCAATGCCAATGGGTTTGAGCAGCTTCTCCAGATCTCTTCCGTAATACGCCTTTGTGGTTACTGAAAAGGCGGCAGCATACTCCTCATCCCAGTCAAGGCCCGAAGTCATGGTAAGCAAATGATACAAGGAAACATCATGTTGTGCAACAGCAAATTCGGGCAAAAAGTCACTTACCGGTTGATGCACATCTTCGATATAACCATCATCGATAGCGGCGCCCACCAAAAGGGCAACAATGGTTTTGGCCATAGAAAAGGAGCCCGACAAGTCATCGGGTTGATGATCATCAAAGTACTCTTCAAAAAGCAGTTTGCCATTTTGTATAATGAGGAAAGCAGCAGGTTCAAATTTAAAAAAGCTATCTGTATGTGATTCGGGGATTTGCAGCGTTCCGTACATTTCATGTTTTGGCCAGGGTGCTGGCCGGGAAGCCTCAATGGTGCGATTATGGAAAATCCGGTAATCGTCCAGATCGGGCGTCTGGTATATGAGAGCGGTGCGCAGGTAACCGGGCATAAGAAGAATAATGAGCCCGATAACCACCAGAACAACAATGAGTATTTTAAGTGTACGTTGCATTTTGGCCGGTTTTAATGATTACTAATTTTCTCCCTGTTCATCAACAAATATACTACAGGAACCAATAAAAGAGTGATAAAAGTAGAAATAAATAATCCCCCTATGATGGTAATGGCCAGGGGCGACCATATTTCTGAGCCAATCCCCCGGCTGAACACCATGGGAACCATCCCCAGCATAGTAGTAAAGGAAGTCATCAACACGGGTCTGAGCCTGGTTCTTCCGGCCTCCCCAAGAGCATCCGGAACAGACAATCCTCTTTTGCGAAGCAAGTTGGTGTAGTCTACCAGAACGATTCCATTGTTTACCACAATTCCCAGCAACATAATAACCCCCAGAAAAGTAACCACACTCAGGCTCAACCCTGCCACGGCAAATGCCAGCACCACACCTGTCAGGGAAAAAGGGATGGTGAAAAGAATGACAAAAGGGTGTTTGAGGGATTCAAACTGTGAAGCCATCACCATAAAGACAAGCAACAACCCGATGACAAACATGGCGTTGAGGTTTCCGAAGGATTCTTTTTGTTCTTTAACCTGCCCGCCAAGCTCCACACGGATACCTTCAGGAGTTTCTGTGCGGGCAAGCAGGCTCTCCACCAACTGCGCCCCTTCCCCCAGGGAGATACCATAGGGTTCTGCAGAGACATAAACCACCCTTTGCTGGTTCTCGCGTTGAATTTCCAGGGGTGCATTTTCATATTGCACCCGGGCCACCTGATTCACCGGTACCTGGGTTTCCATGAGGGTACGGAGCAGAATTCTCTCAATGGCATGCCGGCTGTTGCGGTACTTCAGGGCATACCGTATGTTGATGGGAATATTTTCCAGTTCATCTTCAAATTCACCGGCCTCCTGTCCATAGATACTCTGGCGCAACTGCAGGGAAACCATGGCCTGGTTAAGGCCCAGTGCTGCTGCCCGATCCTTGTCAACGAGCAGCTGAAGCTCAGGTTTTCCTCTGTCAACTGTATTTTCCACATTCACAAATGCATGCAATTGCTGCAAAGAATCGGTCAGGCTCCGGGCAAAAGCATTCATCAATGTCAAATCAGTACCGGAAATTTTTACCTGAAGAGGTTTTACATTTCCCAATACGGCCGCAGAAATAAGACTCCCTCCACTAACAGAAAAATTTTCTATTTCAGGTATTTCGCTCATTCTTTCCCGCAGTCGTTCTGCCATTTCAGCAGAGGTGCGGCTTCGTAGCTCAGGCTTAACCGTTCGGGCAAAAACAGTGGTTACGTTTTTTCCTTCCCTGAATCCCACTGAGCTCAACAATCCCTGATCGCTTTGCCCTGTTAGTGAATACAGGTTGCGTATCTCGGGCACCTCCTCCCTGAAAATATCTTCAATTTTCCGGGTTAGCCTGAGGGTTTCTTCAGTACTTGCCCCCACACGGGTTTCAGCCACAACACTCAAATCGCCTGCATCAAACTCGGGTATGTAATCTGTACCCACCCGTGCAGCGAGGAAAAGGGTGGTTGCGAAGATTACCAAAGCCACTGTCACCACTCCGATTTTGTGGGAAAGGGAGAAATGCAACAATCCAGCATAGTGATTCTCCAGTTTTTGAAACGCTTTCTCAGAGACATCCCAGAATCGGCTGTTTTTTCGTTTTTCGGTTTCGGGTTTCAGTAGCCTGGAAGCCAGCATTGGGGTAAGCATAAGCGCGGCAAAAAGTGAGGCAAGCAGTGTAATAGCGGTGATGATTGCCAGCTGTCTGAACATAATCCCTACTACCCCCTCAAGAAAAACCAGGGGAATGAATACTGCGATGGTGGTAAGGGTGGCCGCAATGATGGCCGGCCCCATTTCCCGGGTTCCGAAAACTGCAGCCTGACGTGGCGGCACTCCCTTCTCAATATGCCTGCTGATGTTTTCAAGCACCACTATGGCGTTGTCTATAACCATACCGATGGCAACTGCCAGCGACATAAGGGAGAATATGTTGATGGTAAACCCCCAGATATACATAAAAATAAAAGCAACGATAAGCGAGAATGGAATGGTGAGCACCACGATAAGACTGCTTCTGAAGCGCCGCAGAAAGGAAAAAACCACTATCACCACAAACAAACCGGCAAAGAGGATAGTGGTAAAGAGATTGTCGAGGGTGGCGGTTACCATCTCCGAATTGTCCATTAATTCAGTAACAACCACATCATCAGGAAGCAGAGGCTTGAGAAGTTCCATCTCTACCCTCACCGCCTCAACAACCTCCAGTATGTTGGCTCCGGCCTGTTTCTGGACAAAAATCCCTACCGCTGGCTCGCCGCTCATCCTTACAGTTTCGCGGGCTTCCTGCAATTGCCTCTCAACAACAGCAATGTCTTTTATTTTCAATACACTCCCCTGCCAGGCACTTACCACGGTATTTTCAATATCTTCAATGCTTGCAAATCCTGCAGGGACGGTTACTGAGAGTTCATCATCCCCTGCAACAAGATTGCCTGCGGGGATAGACATATTGCCCGATTGCAATGCCATCGAAATCTGCGATATGCTGAGATTGTAGGCGTTGAGGGTGACAGGATCCACATGCACTGCAATTTCCATCTTTGGCTTTCCCATTATTACCAGGGCTCCCACTCCCGGTGCACGCTTTAGGGCGTTGGCCACATGGTCATCAATGATAGCTCCCAGGTTTTCTTTGCTTTTGCCTGCACTTACACCATATATCAAAACGGGAAACATGTCGGAAGAAATACGCATAATCATGGGAGCAGATGCTTCGGAAGGGAGATTGCGCCGGGAAAACTCCAGGAAGTCGCGCACCGATCCACTGGCATTGTCAAGACTGGTATTCCAGTCAAACTGAAGGGTAATGAATGACACGTTCTCTTTGGACTGGGAAAAAATCTCCCTGAGGTTGTTCACTCCTGCCAAAACTTCTTCCAGGGGCCGTGTTACCTGTGATTCCACATCTGCAGCCGATGCCCCCGGGTAGATAGTTACAACGGTAAGGGTGGGTATTTCTATTTCGGGGAGCATGTCCCTGGGAAGAAGATTCCAGGCAATTGCCCCAAACAATAATATGCCGGCGAAAATCATGGAGGTAAATACCGGTCGGTTGACACCTGTAGTGGGAAGAATCATAGCTGCTTTTTGTTTTATACTTATTACCTTTTTAATTCGCAGGCATTTCTATTGAACATTTCTGACTACAACACCTTCCGTCAGCAATCCACGCCCGGCGGTAACAACCCTGTCGGTAGTCTCCAGCCCTTCAACTGCAGCTTCACCTTTATCCATAAAAAGGCGATGAACAGTTTTGGAAACTGCTCTTCCCTCCTTATCAATCGTCCAGACGAAATATCCTTCCTCATTCTCCTCAACAGCGTGATTGGGAACAAACAGATGTTGCCGGGCGGGCATGAGAACATTTACCCGTGCATACATTCCCACCAGCAATTCCCTGCCAGGATCAGCAATTTTAACTTCAGCGGCAAGGGTGCGGTTGCCGGGGGAAACCATGGCTGCTGTTTTGTGCAAGGTGGCAGAAAAAGTCTGGTCCGGCAGGGCATCTGCCCTGAGGGTCACTTCAACTGCACCTTTCAATAGTGAAAGTTCTTTTTCAGGAATATGAAATTCTGCCAGAAGCGGATTGAGCTGCATGAGCCTTACAATCCCGGGACTAAAGGAAGAGCCGGGCTGTATGGCTGGCATAAAGAAAAAGGTTTCCCCTTCCTGCACGAGAATTTCCATGATGGTTCCCGCGAAGGGTGCCCTGATTTGGGTGTTTTTCACCATCATTTCATGTTTGGCGCTGGCTGCTTTGTATTGCGCCTCCACATGGTCAAAATCCTGCTGGGTAACACTCCCCCTCTCTCTGAGCCTTTTTACTCTGTTGTAATCATTTTCCAGGGTTTCTTTTTCCACCCTTGCCATGATTTCCGGTTCGGCACTCAACCGGGCAATAAGCGCACCTTCCGTTACAGTAGCTCCTTCCTTGAAATAGATTTTTTCTACCCTGCCCGGAACAGAGGTGCCCAGATTGGCTTCCCTCCATGGTTTTATGGTGGCGGTATAAGTGTAGGATGGCTGGTGTACCCTTTCAACAGGATGAACCGTTCTTACAACCGGATTTGCGGAGTCGCCTGACAGTCGCTGTTCTCCCTGATTTTGTGAGCAGGAGAAGAAGACTGCTGCCAAAAGTATTATTACTGAATTTCGCATAACAGGATATATTTTTTTATGTAAAACTTTCAAATCAAGAGATGGTTTTTGAGTCAACCTGAGCACGTTATTTCCCGATGGCCTTTTCAAGTTGAGCATAGCTTGTCCGCAGCAATGCCTGGCTTTCGATCAAATCTGTCTGTGCCTGATGCCAGAGGGTTTGTGCCTCGAGCATTTCGGTTGTTTTAAGGGCCCCCACTCCAAAGTCATCCCTTGCTATGGTAAGGTTTTCCGTAGCTTGTTCCAGTGAGAGCGTTTTTATCTTCACATTCATTTCCGACTCGGTCAACTCAAGGTAGGCCCGTGTGATATCCATCTTTATAAGCTCATAAATATCTTCAAGTTTAAGCTGCTGCACGTTTTTTTCATGGAGGGCAGCCCGATAAATCTGGCGCTTTTCTCCCCAGTGAAAAACAGGAACCGTAAGGGTAAGTCCAACGAACCAATCATGCCCGAACTCCTTTTCCAGTCCATTGTAAGGATTAGGATTTATGGCAAAATACGAGGCTCCCAAAGCCAAATCGGGATACCTTGCGGCTCCGGCAAGGTCAGCCATGGAGCCAGCAAGCCCGGCCTTTTCTTTTACCATAAAAATTTCCGGCCTTTGCTCAAGCCCCTCAGACCACAATTCGTCCAGTACATAATCGCGGGCAAGCCCCTGCAACTCATCCTGAGCCAGCAATCGTTGTGTCAGGGGCAAGCCCGTAAGCCGGCATAAGGCCATGGACAGTTGCATAATGCCATTTTCGGCCTTCAGCAACTCCATTTCCGCCTCGTTAAGTGCTACACGCGCCTTCAGCAGATCATTCCTGTTGACAATCCCTTCTTCCAGATAACCCTCCATATCATGAATAAGGGACTCCAGCATTTCCATATACTGTTTTGCCAGTTTTTGTTTTTGCTGTACGGTAATGAGTTGCCAGAAAAAAGACTCCACTTCAAGGAGAACCTCTGCCTCTGACAGTTTACGACCATATTGTGCCATCTGCTCCATGTGCCCTGCCGCACGGTATTGCGCCCTGATTTTACCTCCTGTGTAAATGGGCTGCATCAGGCTAAAATTGGCCAAAAGGTTGTTATGCCGTCCAATTTCTGTTTCCGATTTTGGAAGATAAGCATACTGCCGAAAAATAAAATTTCCGTCGGCATCGCGCACAGGCATTCCATCGGGACCGAAAACCAGCACAGGGGGATCACTTTGCAACAGTTCTAAAGGCTTCAGATTTCCGGTTTCGGGATTAATCGCTCCAAAGGGAACTACCGGCAGAAACAAGCTCTGTGAAAGCAGGTTGAAAGGTTTATTCATCCTGATGTAATGCGCACTGAAATCGAAAGAAGGGAGAAATTTGCTTCGGGAGGCCCTGCGCAATGATTGAGCGGCATGATAGTGTTGTGCAGAAATTTTCAAATCTCTGCTGTTCTCCAGGGCAAGTGCACGGGCTTCCTCAATGGTAATCACCCGCTCTCCCTTTACAGTAAAGGCTGAGCATAGCAAAACAAGCGGGAAAATCCATTTCAATGGGTTCATAACTTTTATGATTAGATGTAAGTAACTGTCATTAGTAGTACCAGCGCCCGCGCGCACGGCGTAAGATGCGATAATGACAGTGAATAAAGAACTCTACGTATTTATATCTTTCTTCTACTTTTTTCTTGACAAAAAAGTAGCAAAAAATCAAGGCTGCGGATTTTTTCCGACAAGTCTGAAGCTCACTTCGCTGGAAGTTTGAATGTTCCGCAAAACTTAATTATTGAGCTTTTATTATTGATTTCTGCTTTTGCGAAACTGCAAACTTCACAAAAAGCTCCGTTTCGCTTCGACTTGTTACCGGAAAATATCCAAGGCCGGGGGACGCATTGTACAATGCTTCAATGCCAAACAAAATCGATTAATAGTTCTGCTATATTGTTAAACATAACTACGCATAATAAAAAATCACAATATCAGCAAAACACATAATCTTTCATTGGTAGTGAGGAACCGTAAGCAAGGCGAAACCAATCTCAAATTAAATTATTCCATCTGTCTAAATTTGTTTTTTAATGGTCAGATGGGGCTCCCGCGAAAAGCGGGATAAATAGCCAACAATACTCATACTGCATGTATTACCATGCTGCGAATTATAATCATCCGCGTGTTTGTCTATAGTTATTGTCATGGCTTGGTTCATTAATTCATTTTTTACTGAACATTAATTATATCAAACTATAATGCTTCTCAAAAAATACTATCGCCCTGGTGGATGCCGTCGTAAATGATTTCAATGATCTTATCGAATAGCTCTTCGGGCCTCACCGGCACCTGTTGGGCAAGACCATCAGGAAGGGAAGTGACCAGTTTTGGATTGATGATGATTTCCATGGCATTCATCATCAGTAGTACCGCAATGCCTTTATTAATAGTCTTTTTAAAATGCCCTTCTTTTATCCCCTCGTCCAGCAACATGGGAAAATAAACATGAACCATTTCCTTGCGGAAACCCGAAATCTTTTCCCAGACTTGCGGTGTATTGCGCTGCAAATCCTCAAGAAAATGGACCGACATTCCTGACAGGGTAACCGCTACACTGGTAGTTATCCTGCGCATTTTCTCAGGAAAGTCTATCTTTAGCCCGAGAATTTCATTGAGCTCGGTTTTGAGGAAGACCAGTTTTTCTTCAATGAGGGTATCCAGTATCTGCAACTTGCTTTCAAAATACTTGTAAAGGGTACGCTTGCTCATGCCTGCCTGACGCGCGATTTCATCTGCAGTGGTCTTGCTGAAACCGTATTGTGTAAAAAGTGAATCTGAGGCTTTTATTATCCGATCCTTCATGGCTTTCCGGGAATAAGTTAAACAACTTTACAAAGGTAAACTATTTTCACGTATTTGGTTTACCTTGTGCATTTTTTTGAAAAAAAATACTGCAAATGGGCAGGCTTTGGCTGTCAATCAAAGGCAAATCAGAATAAGGAGGCCATTGTTATGGACCTTTCAGTTTCCCATTCTGTGGACTTCTTTTCACATATAAGCCTGGATTCACTTTGAAAACAACCCCGGCAAAACAAAACTAAAAACTTCATATCACCTTTTCAATCAGGAGTCCTGGCGAACAATTAAAACATTTGTGCAATATAGTGGCATTGCATTTGAACTAAAGGGAAAAGAATTTGCAAAGCCAGTGTAAAGGTTTTGCAAAATGCAACTCAAATAATTGTTTAACTTCAAAATACTACAAAATGAAAAAGATTTTTTCAGCCCTGTTTTTGGCAGGAATAATTACCGTATTCGCTACGACAGTAACAAAAGCCCAGGAGATGAGCGGAGGAATAAAAGGGGGTTTGACCATGAGCAACCTGTACATCGATAAAAATGAAATTGATGATGAAAACGCAAGGTTTGGC
>SLPR01000249.1 GCA_007131895.1 Bacteroidales bacterium
AAACCCACAGGAGTTGTCATTCCGACCGCAAGGGAGGAATCTCCCTAATAACACTGACTTAGTATAGATATTAATTCACCGATACTCATACTTTAAAAAAACAATTAAATCCTGTTCTAAACAAAACCTTATGCTCTATTACAGTACCCAAAAGCAATCTGAACCTGTTGAACTTCGGTATGCCGTTCTTAAGGGACTGGCTGACGATGGCGGTTTGTATATGCCCCAAAACATCCCTTTGCTTCCACAGGAATTCTGGGATAATCTGCCCCACATGAGTCTTGGAGAAATAGGATACAGAGTGGCAAAATCTTTTCTGGGCAATGCAATCCCTGATGAGGAGCTGAAAAAGATATGCTATGACACATTGAGCTTTGAAATTCCTCTGGTAAAGATTGATGAGAATATGCGCACCCTTGAACTGTTTCACGGGCCCACCATGGCATTCAAGGATGTGGGAGCAAGGTTTATGTCACGTCTGATGGGTTTCTTCCTGAGCGAAAAGCAGCAAAACCTGAAGGTAATTGTGGCCACTTCGGGAGATACTGGCAGTGCCGTGGCTGCGGGATTCTTTAATGTTCCCGGCATAGAGGTGTATGTTCTTTTTCCCAGAAACAAGGTCAGCCCACTGCAACAAAAACAAATCACCACGTGGGGTGGCAACATCCATGCGCTGGAAATAGAGGGTACTTTCGATGATTGCCAGGCACTGGCTAAAAAAGCACTTGGCGATAAAGAGCTGAATACGAAATACCTGCTCACATCGGCCAACAGCATCAATATTGCCCGGTTGCTGCCCCAGTCGTTTTACTATTTCCATGCGGCAGCTCAACTTAACAATACTTCCAGGCCTTTGGTTTTCAGCGTCCCCAGCGGTAATTTCGGAAATCTGTCAGCAGGACTGCTGGCAAAGAAAATGGGACTTAACGTACACCGGTTTGTGGCGGCCACCAACAGCAATGACGTGGTACCGGTGTATTTCCATACTGCCAGGTATCATCCGGTCCCTTCGCAGCAAACCATCAGCAATGCCATGGATGTAGGCAACCCCAGCAATTATGCAAGGATGATGGAGCTTTTCGGAAACGACCATCAACAGTTCAGGAAAAAGATCTATGCCTGCTCATTCAGCGATGAGCAAACCCGACAGGCCATACACCATCTTCTGAACAACCATCAGTACCTTCCTGATCCGCATGGTGCGGTTGCATGGCTGGGCACCAGAGAATACCTCGAAAAGGAAAACAATGATGCCAATGTAATCTTCCTGGAAACAGCCCATCCGGCAAAATTCCCGGAGACACTCCCTCTGTATATGAAGATGAAAGGTTCATTACCCGATCAGCTTAAAGCCATTGAGAATAAACAGGAACAGTTTGTTTCCCTGCCCAATGACTATTCTCAGCTGAAGCAATTGCTGATGGAAGGTGATTAGCCCGGATATTAAAGTCTAAGATTAACAATGCAAGAGAGAAGAGCCGGGCTGCTGCTTTCTCACAGCCTGCCCACAAACTTATTAAGGTGTATTGATTATTCAGGCTGCCGGCAGCAGCTAATCAAACATCAGATGGTACGGCCTGAAGATTTTTGACTCCAGCTCCTGCAGGGAAACCATACCATTGTAGCGCAGATACTCCTTACCATCCAGGAACAGCAGCATCCCCGGCACACTCAGCATACGCAACTGGCCTGCCAGCTCCATGCTTTCCAGGGCATTCACGGGCACAAATCTTACTTTTGGAAATTCTTCCATCAACAGGTTTTCCACTTTAGGACGGAGCATGTGACATACCCCGCAAACATCGTTAAAAAAGTACAGCATCACTGCAGGCTGTTCTGCTTTGAGGGTATTAAATTCTTCGAAGGTCATCCTTGAAAAAGGTTTAAAAGTCAGCAGTAAAGTTAATCCAAAACCTCTGAATAAAAAACACCCTATTGCACCAAGGTAACATCGCCGGTTTTCTCAATAACCTCGCCGGTGGCACATCTGGCTTTGACTTTGTACACATACACACCCACTGGCACCAGAGTACCCCGATGGTAGCCATCCCATCCCACCCAGAGGTCTTCAGACATAAAAATCAACTCTCCCCAGCGGTTAAAAACCTCCAGCTTGTAATCTTCCACACCTTCATGCAGGGGATGAAAAACATGATTGGAGGGATCGCTGAGAGAATAGGCCCCACCGGTAGCGCCTTCTGTCAAAGGCTTAAAAGCATTGGGCATGAGCAGCTGGCAGGGCATATCATGCACATTTACAAGCCCTGATCTGGTAATTGAATCAAAACATTGCGGGTCGCTATCATTGCCTACAGTAAGGGTAATATCATACCTGCCTTTTTCGGCAAAATAATGGTGCGGATGCTCTTCATCGGACACATTCCCATCACCAAACTCCCACCAGTAGCTGTAAGCATTGGCTGACAGGTTTTCGAATTGTGCCCATTCGTAAGGCAGCTCAATGGAGCGACTCTCAATCCTGAAATCCGCCACGGGAGGTTCAAATACGGTAATGGTCTGATAGGTGGAATCTATTCCTCCTTCGCCGGCAATGCGCAACATTACTTTGTAGGTGCCCGGGTCGTAAAATGTATGCAAAGGATTTTCATCGTCGGAAGTATGCCCGTTGTCAAAATTCCAGAAGAAGGTTTCACCATACATGGTTTCATTATAAAACTGCACTTCCAGCGGAGGACAACCCTGTGCTGCGGGGCTGAAACCCACTATGGGAAATGGGGACAGAATTTCAACCTTCTGTGCCGCCTGCCCCGAACAGTGTTCGGATGAGACAGTGAGAGTAATATCAAAACTGCGGCTTGCATAATCTCCCGTTGTCCAGGGATAAGTATAATCAAACAAATCGCGATCGAAAGTGGTGAAGGTATGCCCGTTGCCCAGATCCCAGTGAAACTCCCAGTCGCCGGGACCGGAATAGTTGG
>SLPR01000220.1 GCA_007131895.1 Bacteroidales bacterium
AAGGGCGTGGTTATCTGGCTACTATACTTGTGCAAAACGGAACACTCAACATCGGAGATATTGTAGTGGCCGGTAACACCCACGGTCGGGTGAAAGCTATGTTCAACGAGCGCAATGTCCGTATCAAAGAGAGTGGCCCCGCTACTCCGGCTCTTATTCTTGGCCTTGACGGAGCTCCGCAGGCAGGGGATACATTCCACGTGGTAAAAGATGAACAAGAAGCTAAATCTATAACCTCAAAACGTCAACAGCTCGTTCGTGAGCAGGGACTCAGAACCCAGAAACATATTACCCTGGATGAAATCGGACGTCGTATTGCCATTGGTGACTTTAAGGAACTTAATGTTATCATCAAAGGGGATGTTGACGGTTCGGTAGAAGCCCTGGCAGACTCGTTGCTCAAACTTTCCACCGAGGAAGTACAGGTAAACATTATTCACAAGGCAGTAGGTCCTATTACCGAAGGTGATGTATTGCTGGCATCTGCATCCAACGCCATTATCGTTGGCTTCCAGGTCAGACCCTCACTGGCAGCGCGCAAACTTGCCGAGAATGAAGAAATTGATATTCGCATTTATTCTATCATCTATAATGCTATCAACGAAATCAAATCGGCCATCGAAGGTATGCTCTCTCCGGAAATCGAAGAGAAAATTACTGCCAACATCGAGGTCAGGGAAACCTTTAAAATCACCAAAGTTGGAACCATTGCCGGGTGTAAAGTCCTGGACGGTAAAATCCACAGAAACTCCAACATTCGTATTATCCGTGATGGCATTGTGGTGTATACCGGTTACCTGGGCTCTCTTAAGCGCTATAAAGACGATGTGAAAGAAGTTTCGGCAGGTTATGAATGCGGATTGAATATCGATCGTTTTAACGATATTAAAGTAGGTGATATTATAGAGGCATACGAAACCATAGAAATTGCCCGTAAACTTGATTAAAAATCCATATCATGGTAGAATTGAAATTACGGATTGACAAAGCATTGGATTTTGTTGATCACAACGAGATTAAACTGTTTGAAGCCGAAGCAGCTCTGCTGCAAAAGAAAATATATGATAAAAAGGGTGCCGGAAGTGATTTCCTGGGATGGATAAACCTTCCTGCAGAAACTGATGATGCACTCATAGCTGATATTGAAGAAACCGCTGCACGCATCAAGGCACAATCGAAAGTGGCTGTTGTGGTGGGTATCGGAGGATCGTATCTGGGTGCAAGAGCAGTTATTGATGCTTTAAGCAGCAACTTTTATCAGATGCAATACCAGCAAGCGGAAAACCCCATGGTGGTGTACGCCGGGCAGAATCTCAGTGAAGATTACATGGCGGAACTGTTGCATTTTCTTGATGACAAACATTATTCTATTATCGTTATCAGCAAATCAGGTACCACCACTGAACCTGCCTTAGCTTTCAGACTGCTCAGGGCCCATTTGGAGAAAAAAGTGGGTGAGCAAAATGCAGGTGAACGAATTTATGCCATTACAGATGCCCAACGTGGCGCACTCAAAACCCTGGCTACCGAAAAAGGGTATAAAAGTTATGTGATAGCCGATGATATTGGCGGAAGATACTCTGTACTTACCCCGGTTGGTCTTTTGCCAGTTGCTGTAGCCGGTTTTGATATAAGAGAACTGGTGAAAGGTGCTCGCGCGATGCAGGAATATCTGCAACAGGAAAAAGACCTTTTTAAGAACCCTGCTGCTCTTTATGCCGTGGTGCGCAATATGCTTTACCGAAAGGGTAAAACTACAGAAATAATGGCTTCTTACACCCCCAACCTCATGTATATAGTGGAATGGTGGAAGCAGCTATACGGAGAAAGCGAAGGGAAAGAACAGAAGGGGATTTTTCCTGCCGGAGTTAACTTTACTGCCGATTTGCACTCCATGGGACAATACATCCAGGATGGAATGCGGAATATTTTTGAAACTGTAATAAGGGTGGAAAATCCCAAACATGTAACGGAAGTTCCCCATGATAGTGATGACCTTGATGGTCTCAATTTTCTGGCCGGAAAACGTATGAGTTACGTAAACAAAATGGCCGAGGAAGGCACCATGCTGGCTCATCTTGATGGACAGGTTCCTAACCTTGAAATCATACTTCCACGCATTGATGAATCTGTGCTGGGCGAGTTGATTTATTTCTTTGAGATGGGGTGCGCCATTAGTGGTTATATGCTGGAAGTGAATCCGTTTGATCAACCCGGGGTAGAGGCTTACAAAAAGAATATGTTTGCCCTGCTGGAAAAGCCAGGTTTCGAAAAAGAAACAGCTGAAATAAAGAAAAGAATTTCCTGACAAGAGGGTACGAAAACTTAAAATCTATACAACACCCGGCCGGTTATTGGCCGGGTGTTTTGTTTATAAGGGCTACCCATCAGACTGGGAACTTACAACCATTTCCGAAAATTCGCATATTACCACGTTTTTCACCTATAAAAATCAGGTAAATTCCATGCTGTTTTTTGTTTAGCCTTCCTGTAATTTTGTTTTAAAGATTTACTGAAGCAATACAACAATAAAACCAAAAAATAAAAAGCCATGATGTTAACCGATAGAGAACTGGAATATCTGAAAGATCTGGAAAATAATAAAGAGGTAGTTTATTTGCTCAATACACGTGAGTGCGAGCTGATTGCCAAGTTAATACGCAGTTATAAAGAGATACAGCGCCAGCTCTCTGCAATGCAGATAAGTCGTGACTGATCGCTTTGCTGCAAAATGATTCCATTAATACTATATACTACACCCTATGACCTACAGAGACATTGTACTAAAACTGTTAAAAACCAGGGGAGATCTTGTTTGCGTAGAACAACACCTGTTGAGCGATTTTTCTGAAAATGGAAATACCAGCGAAAATTTTTCCAACTGGTGTCAGATGCACGGCATTGAATTTGTAAAAGTTGAAGAAGCTGAACCTGCAAA
>SLPR01000540.1 GCA_007131895.1 Bacteroidales bacterium
ACCCACCGAATAATCTGTTTCGTTTACTTTGGCGATGCACTTTTTGGCCCCCAGGTTTTTGCCAAGGATACAGGCCAGAAGGTTGGTCCTTCCATCCATAAAAACTGAGATAAAAAGATCCGTCTTTTTGATGCTGGCATTTTTCAAATCCTTCAGGGAAGTAGGATCGCCTGAGAAAAGCATTACATCAAGATTTTGACCTACCGAAGATCCCACAATACCCTCCGGATAAAAAAGACTGATATTGTGATTCTCATCGTACAGCAAACGAGCCAGGTGCAGCGCTATATCGCTGTCTCCTGCTATCATTATATTCATACCTAATGGCGTTATACATTGTTACAGCCTGCAAAGATACACCCCTTTTTATTAATAGTAATGATCATTTGAATGAATTATGATCCAGAACGAAATGAGGGTCGAAATACTTCTTCAGATCCAAATAAATTAAAATTTATTAACTATAATTTTTACTTTTGGTAACCTTTTTACCTGAAAAAACTGTTTTGTGATGATAATCGAAATATTTAATAACATTAGCTTGCTGGTAACTCTGAGTGTTGCATATGTCGTTTTATTGCGTTATTGGGATCAGGCGCGCAGAGATGTACAGCTGTTCAGTGGTTTGCTTTTCGGAAGCTTTGTTATTATTGGTATGTATAATTCGGTAGAGTTGTACCCAGGGTTGATTTTCGACGGACGTTCAATTATACTGTCAGTAGCTGGTCTTTTTGGTGGACCCATTGCTGCTGCCGTAGGATTTGTCATGGCCCTTAGTTACAGAATATGGATTGGTGGACCCGGATTGGTAATGGGATCGCTTGTAATTTTCTCAGCAACCCTTTTGGGGGTTGTTTTTCATTACCTCATCAAAAGAAATATCGGTTTTTCACCCAAATGGATGTATTTGACTTTGGGTTTTGTGGTTCACCTGATCTTGCTCGCCCTGATTGTCACCCTCCCTGGATATTTAAGAACAGATGTATTGGTAAGTATTGCCTTACCGGTAATGGTTATCTATCCTTTTGCTTCCTTCCTGGTGTGCATGTTGTTTCATTCTCAGCGAAAATACCTGGTTACCCTCAGGGAACTCTCTGAGAGTGAGGGACGATTCCGGCAGTTGTTTCATGAAAGCCAGATGGTGTTCCTGGTAATTGATCCTGATTCCGGCGATATTCTTGATGCAAATAAGGCTGCCCAACAGTTTTACGGTTATTCCGCAAATGAGATTAAGCAAAAAAAAATTGATGAAATCAATCTCCTTTCTCCTGACCAAATCCAGGAAGAAATTTCTTTGGCCTTTTCAGGAAAAAAGAATCATTTTCTGTTTCAGCACCAGCTGGCTTCGGGAGAAGTAAGAGATGTAGAAGTCTTTGCAGGACCCGTTGATTATGCCGGCAAAACATATCTTTATTCCATAGTAAATGATGTAACAGAGAGAATAAAGGTGGAAACCCAGCTCAGGGAAAGTGAAATCAGCTACCGCGGGCTTTTTGATGCGGTAAAAGATGCTATTTATATTCAGAATCGGGAAGGAGCTTTTCTGGATGTAAACCCGGGTGCAGAAAAAATGTACGGCTATTCCAGGGAAGAACTCATGGGGAATACACCCCGGTTTCTTAGTGCCCCGGACGTAAATGATCTGAGCGTTTTGGACGAAAATTTGAAGCTTGCCTTCGAAGGTAAAGAAACCGGTTTTGAATTCTGGGGGCTGAAAAAGGATGGTCAGGTATTTCCCAAGTATGTCAGGTTGTTCAAAGGAAAGTATTTTGGTGAAGAAGTGGTTATCGCCATTGGGCATGACATTACTTTGCGCAAACAAGCCCAAAAAGAACTGGAAGAATCAAAACTAAACCTGAATGCATTGATCAATGTAATTGATGATGTGATTGTCTTACTGGATTCTTCAGGGAATATCATCACATACAACAAAACATTTGTCGAATACTACAAGAGCAAATCAGATTACCTGGGTGTAAACTTCTTTACATTTATTTCTGCAGACCGACAGGTTGACAGGTTTAAATATTTTGAAAGTGTATTGCAGACATTTAAGCCTGTATCCTTTGAAGATAGAAGTTTTGGCAAGGACTGGTGGATAACCTACTATCCTATATTGGATAAAAAACTGAAAGTAGATAAAGTGGCTGTTTATGCCCGCGATATTACGGATCAGAAAAAGCTTTTTAACCTGCAAAAGGATCTGCAGGTAGCAGAAAAGTCTGCCCAGCTCAAACAACAGTTTCTTTCCAACATGAGCCATGAGATGCGCACACCCATGAATGGCATTATTGGGATGACTGAACTTCTCAGCAAAACCGAATTATCCGAAGTTCAGCAGGATTATCTCAGTACCATACAACAATCTTCCGAATCATTGCTGTCATTGATCAATGATATTCTCGATCTTGCCCGCTTTGAGTCAGGTAAGATGCCCGTTAATCCTGAGAATGTTGAGGTAAAAGAGTTGGAAAAGAAAATCAATAACCTGTTTCGGCATCAGGCAACTGCCAATGGGCTTGACTTTAAAGTTGTTTTTAATTCTGACATCCCTGAAGTAATTGTTACAGATGAGAAAAGACTGCTACAGGTAATCATAAATCTGGTTGGGAATGCATTTAAGTTTACCCAAGTAGGCGAAATTTCCCTCAAGGCTGAAAACTTTAAAAAAGCCGGAAACAGGCAGTATGTTAAGTTTATAGTTGAAGATTCAGGAATTGGAATAGACAAAGATTTCCTGAATAAAATCTTCGATGAGTTTGCTCAGCTTGACAATTCCAAAACGCGAAAATATGAAGGGAGCGGACTAGGACTGGCCATCAGCAAAAGAATTGTAGAAGTATTAGGAGGCGAAATAGGTGTTGACTCTGAGAAAGGAAAGGGGAGCAAATTCTGGTTTACCATCAGATGTGA
>SLPR01000449.1 GCA_007131895.1 Bacteroidales bacterium
ATTATTTCAAGACAATCGCGCAAAGCCAAAGGGTAAAAAAAGGTTGTAAGTTCATGAAAACCGTCTGTTCTTTTGGCTGTTATATTAAGCCCAAGATTTATTTTGCAGTTGGGAAAGCTGATCATATACTTTTTTTACAAACCTAAGAATTTTTTACTTCATATCAGTCATTGCCTTGCCAGATGTCAGCATAAAAAAATGTGATTGAATCTGTAAAAAACCACAAAAAATTCGATAAATTAACTTGTTTAGACTCTAATATCCTTACTTTTGTGATAGTCACCAAAATATGTCATCTTAAATCGTAATAGAGTATGTCGCCCATCCTTAATAGTGTTGTAACCTGGTTTCTGAAACAAAGAGTATCCCAGATTGATTATTTTAAGGAAAACCCTCATCAGGCGCAGAATGACTTGCTTCTGTCATTGGTTGAAAAGGCCAAAAATACGGAATGGGGTAAGAAATACGATTTCGACACCATCAAAGATGTGAAAACTTTTCAGGAGAGACTTCCTGTGCAGGATTACGAGCAGTTGAAGATTTACGTGGAACGGTTGAGAAAGGGTGAGCACAATCTTTTGTGGCCTACAGAAATCAAATGGTTTGCCAAATCCAGCGGTACTACCAGCGATAAAAGCAAGTTTATCCCTGTAAGTCCTGAAGCCCTTGAAGATTGTCATATGAAGGGAGGAAAAGATATGCTGTCGTTGTATTGCAACAACCGACCCGATACCGAAATATTTGCCGGCAAAGGATTGGTAATGGGTGGAAGTCACAGTGTAAGTGAATTTAGCAGTAATTCCTATTTTGGAGATATCTCAGCCATTCTTGTGCAAAACTTCCCTTTCTGGGCAGAGTTGATGAGAACCCCCAACATCTCTATTGCCCTTATGGATGACTGGGAGCAAAAACTCGATAAAATTGCCAATGCAACAATTACAGAGAATGTAACCAATCTCAGTGGTGTTCCTTCATGGAACCTTATGTTGCTGAAAAAAGTCATTGAAATTACCGGTCGTAAGAATATCCTGGAGGTGTGGCCCAATCTGGAGCTTTTTATTCATGGGGGTGTTAGCTTCGCTCCTTATCGTGAGCAATTCAAAAAACTTATCCCTTCTGATCAGATGTGGTATATGGAAACCTACAATGCCTCCGAAGGCTTTTTTGGTATCCAGGATCAGGCTCACTCCGATGAAATGCTGCTTATGCTTGATTACGGGATTTTTTATGAGTTTATCCCCTCAGGCGAACTTGAAAGCGAAAATCCCAGGGTACTTACCCTTGATCAGGTGGAAACAGATACCAACTATGCTCTTGTTATTACCACCAATGCAGGATTGTGGAGATATATGATTGGCGATACCATTCAATTTACATCTACCAGCCCTTACAGGATCCAGATTTCAGGACGTACCAAAAACTTTATCAATGCTTTTGGCGAAGAAGTAATAGTTGATAACGCCGAAAAGGCTCTCGATGCCGCATGCAAAGCTACAGGAGCCGTTATTAGTGAATATACTGCTGCGCCCGTTTTCCTGGAAGATAACGACTCGGCATCCCACGAATACCTCATAGAGTTCGAAAAGGAACCGGAAGATTTGAATAGATTTATCACTGTGCTCGACAAAAAACTGCAGGATATAAATTCTGATTATGAGGCTAAGCGTACCGCTGACATACTACTTAAAAAACCCAAGATAAAATCCGTTCCCAAAGATACCTTCTTTAAATGGCTTAAGTCGAAGGGGAAAGTTGGCGGTCAGAATAAGGTGCCCCGTCTTTTTAACAACAGGAAGTATGTGGATGAGATTCTTGAATTTCTTGGCTAACAGCATCCCTCTTTGTCACAGGACTATTATACTTATTTTATTGGGTCTGGTTTTGCCATTGGGCAATGCCACAGCGCAACACTTTACCCTTGATCAGGAGTTTACCCATATCAGAGGGATGGCGGGCGTGGATGGACTTAACAATATTTATTCAGTGCATAATGGAGTACTTAATAAATATACTCCCGATGGGCAAGTGTTTACCTATAGCAACCGCCAGTCAGGACCTGTTGCTGAAGTGTTTTTTTCAGATCCGCTTAATATTATGGTTTTTTTTCAGGATTTTGGACATGTTGTCTTTCTTGACAAAAACTTGTCCGAGAAAAATCTGATCCAGGGTAGAATACTTCATGACACTGATTTACCATCTGTTGTATGCTTTTCATATAAAAACGGATTCTGGGCCTGGTTTCCTAATGCATTCCAGCTTTCACGGTTCAACCTGCAAGGAGGTCTGGAGGTAGCAGGACAAGATTTGAGCCTTGATTTTCCCTCTCTGGGACGAGTGAACTTTATGGTCGAGAAAGATGACCAGATTTTCCTTGCCGCTAATGGTCTATGGATATTTGACCTGCATGCAAATTTTATTTTTCGCATTCCTCATGTTCAAACACATCATTTTCAGATTATAGGCAACAAAGTGTTTTATATGAAGGAGAATAAATTGTACAGCTACGATTTTTTTCTTAAACAGGAAAATGTATTTTTGTTGCCTGAAACGAAACCGGAGTCCTTTTTCGTGAAAGATAGTCAGATAATTTTTCTGCAAACCCGCACATCTCTAAAAAAATTTGTGGTTGATGGAAATCTCTATTGATTGCAGCCTGTTAAAGTTTTTTAATCTTTTAAGCCATAGAATATGCACATAGCCATTGCCGGAAATATTGGTTCGGGTAAAACTA
The DNA here is from genome assembly GCA_007131895.1 of Bacteroidales bacterium. GTDB lineage: Bacteria > Bacteroidota > Bacteroidia > Bacteroidales > UBA7960 > SKVR01. Next base: position 2,732 of record SLPR01000449.1, read on the forward strand.
CCCTTGCCGGATTGCTTTCAAAACACTACCATTGGGAAGCACATTACGAAGATGTAGAAACCAACCCCTATCTGAATAACTTCTATGAGGATATGCAGCGATGGTCATTTAACCTGCAGATTTACTTTCTCAACAGCCGGTTTCGCCAGATTGTTGATATCCGTAA
>SLPR01000443.1 GCA_007131895.1 Bacteroidales bacterium
CGGTTATGATTAATAATTGTCTGAAACTCTCATTATCATGGAGATTGGCTTCGCCGAGCTTACGGTTCCTCACTTCACTTTGTTTCGTTCGGAATGACACCAATATCATTTTAGTGTGGTGGGGGAGGGAAAAGGGCGCTGTGCGCCCTTTTCCCTCCCCACCCTTAAAGCCTACAGTGTTTGTCATTCCGACCACAAGGGAGGAATCTCCTTGTCTACATTGAACTTAGTATTGATGTTAATTATTCCCGATAGTCATATAAAATATTGTCATTGGAACGGAGATTTCTGATAAATTAATTCTTTCATTTTTTAAATTCCTGTATAAATCTGTATCTTTGCAACAATGTTGCAAAAAATTAAACATATTCTTCCGCTGCTCCTGGCTGCTCTGTTTTTGTATCCATTGGTATACCAATCGGTGCATGTTTTTGAGCATGACAACGAAACGCATTGTTGTGGATCATGTTCGCATGCTCAGGATGCTTCTCCGGTAACCGGGGATGACCAACCACATTTTGTGCAGCATGAAGAAGAATGTCCCATTTGTGACTTCCATTATGCCAAATTGCAGGTAAATACCACCCTGGTATTTGCTTCTCTCATTGACAGCCACGAGCTCCCTGAATCAGAAAACTACCCCAAGCCTTTTGTACTTTTTCAGGGGTTTATTTTTTCTCTCCGCGCTCCCCCTATGGGATAATATTTCAGTAATTCTGTTTCTTTCCAAATTACCATCGGTTTTCTGGCAATGGATGATGCTTCTGTAGTTTTGATCCTGTGCCGCCATTATTGTATGTTTATGACATTTCGCTTAATTTGTGCTATGGCCGTAATATGCCTGTCTGGCTTGGTGCCTGTGTATGCATCATCGTTTTCAGGATGGGTAACAGACCCCGGCAATGAACCCTTGCCCGGAGCAACTGTTCAGCTCCGCCTGGAGGGTGCTGCGCAATCTACGGTCACAGACCAGCAGGGCCACTTCTATTTTTCTGATCTAAATGCTGATAAGTATGAGTTGACGGTTTCTTTTCTGGGATACCAGACAGTTATCCGCACCCGGCAAGCAACCGATACTTCTTTCTACCAAATTGTTCTTCCACCAGAGTCCAGGATTTTGCAGGAAGTAACGGTAGAAGATCGTTATCAGCAGCAGCGGAAAAGAGAAGAAACGGTTTCTGTAGATGTTGTTGGAGCCGATTATATACAGTTGCACAACAGCGGAAGTCTGATGCAAACCCTCAGGCGCTTGCCGGGTATTCAGGCAGTAAATGTGGGTTCCGGGCAATCCAAACCCCTGATTCGTGGACTGGGTTTTAACCGCATCATCGTGGCAGAACATGGGATCAAGCATGAAAGTCAACAATGGGGCGCCGATCATGCCCTGGAGGTTGATCAGTTTGCACATGATTACATTGAGCTTGTAAAAGGACCGGCTTCCCTCATTTATGGTTCTGATGCCATAGGGGGAGTTGTTCAGCTGAGCCAGCGCAATGCACCACCTCCCGGAACTCTGACAGGAAATGTAAACCTTTTGGGAAGAAGCAGCAATCAGCTGTTGGGTACTTCGGTTGCCCTGGAAGGTAGAAAGCAGCAATGGTTTTTTTCTTCACGCATTACCTGGCTTGACTATGCTGATGCACGGGTGCCGACAGACAGTGTGGATGTTTATTCATACCGGGTTCCCTTGTACAAGAACCGTTTGCGCAATACCGCAGGAAATGAACTCAATTTTCACTTTTCGCTGGGCTATAGCGCCAAACAGGTCAACAGCCGTTTCTATTTCAGCCATGTGCAGCAGAAAGCAGGCTTTTTTGCCAATGCCCATGGCCTGGAACCACGACGGGTGGATACGGATTTATACGACCGTTCCGATCGTGAAATCCTTTATCCACGGCAGCAGGTAAGGCATCTGAAACTTATCAACCGCACGGTGGCAGAGTGGGGGAACACCCTGCTCATAAGTGAAGCCGGTTATCAGCACAACCATCGCGAGGAGTTTTCACAGTATGTTAACCATGGTTATAAGCCTCCGGTTTTTCCAGATACGCTGAATATTCCTTCTCATCTGGAGAGAAGTTTTGATAAACATACCCTTTCTGGTAATATCAGAGTAAGGCAACAGGTTTCGGATCGGCATCAGCTGACCCTGGGAACGACAGCAGAATACCAGGATAACAGCATTGGTGGAGTAGGATTTTTGATACCGGCTTTTCAGCAATGGCTTGCAGGGATGTATCTTTTGCACCAATGGCAGGCTGGTGCGTCGCTTCGGCTAAATACGGGATTGAGGTATGATCGTGCCTTTTTGCACACAGAATCCTATCACGATTGGTTTGCCACGCAGGGCAGTTTTTTGCAGCGTGCTGAAGCCCTGAGCAGAGAGATGGGAAGCTTCAGTGGCATGCTGGGTGTCAACTACCACAGCGGTGGGACCATTGTAAGAGCCAATGTAGGGCGGAGTTTTCGTGTGCCATTGGCCAAAGAACTGGCAGCCAACGGAGTCAATTACCATCATTTCAGCTATGAAGTGGGCGATGCATCGCTGGAACCCGAAACTGCATGGCAGTTGGATTTTGGGGTGGAGCATGAAGCTTCACGATGGAGTGTCCACTTCAGCCCCTTCGTTACCTGGTTTCCCAATTACATTTACCTGAATCCCTCGCACCTGTTTGATTTTAACTACGGTGCAGGCAACCAGATTTTTCACTACACATCTGCTGAAGTTATACGGTGGGGTGGGGAAGTATTGCTGCAAGGACGACTGGCAGATAACCTTTTTGCGGAGTTATCGGCTGAATATACTTACAGCGAGCAGTTGTCGGGTGATAAGAAAGGGTTTACACTGCCATTTTCTCCCCC